>CAYRIU010000001.1:0-9129 GCA_964424615.1 uncultured Gammaproteobacteria bacterium
GGATTTAACCGGGCTCAACCCCCATGTCTCATCCCTACATAAGCCCAGAACAACAGGAAGAAATCTTTGATAAACTGACTGGTCATGGTGACAAGGTCAGAAGTCGAGACCAGATAGTAAAGGAATTGGAGCTACCACATGACCATGATCTGGGCAGGACTACTATGCCACTCCACGAATTTGCCTCTTTGATGAAAAAAACCAGTTTCCAGTAACACCGCATCCAAGAGCATATCAAAGCTGTCACTAAGACAGATATTCACCTAAATAACCTCTAATCTGCTCTGCGCTGATTCGACTAGCAAGCAATTTATCTTTATCTAAGCCGTCAATTTTGACGGCTTTTTTGACTGACAAATCTCCTATGGCTGTCCGACGTAGGTCACTCAAGATAGCACCGACCCCAAGCTCCTGACCCAAGTCATTGGCTAGACTTCTGATGTAGGTGCCAGCTGAACAAGCTACTAAAATCTTGGCTTTAGGATAGGCAAATTCTAAAATATCAATCTTAAAAATATTTATTTTCTTTTTTGGGGCTACCACCTCTTTACCACGACGAGCCATGTTGTGTAATTTTTGTCCCTGGACTTTTACAGCTGAATAAACCGGAACTTGCTGCATTTGTTCGCCAATAAATTTATCTATAGCTTTGACTAAAATATCTTTGCCAAACTCTTTGGCCAAAATATTGATGGTGGGCTCATGCTCTAGATCAAAAGATGGGCTAGTTTGTCCAAAAATAAGTTCTGCTTCATACTCTTTTGGTAAACTATGAAACAAATCCAAAAGTTTGGTAGCCTGACCGCTGGCCACTATCATCAGGCCTGAGGCTAATGGATCTAAAGTTCCAGAAAATCCGACTTTTTTAAGATCCAATATTTTTCTGACACGAGAAACAATATTGAAAGAGTGCAAACCCTTGGGCTTGTCCACCAAAAAAATCCCTAAATTTTCATCAGCCAAAATCTTCTCTATTTTTTCCTTATTTAATTTCAGGGCTAGCATTATTTTTTCTTCTTGGTCAATATATCAATCTGATCACGCAAGGTAATAGCCTTTTCAAAATCCCAATTATCAGCCGCTAGTTCCATCTCTTGGCGCAAAGTATCCAAAAGGGCTTGCTTTTCTGACTTGCTCATTATTTTGATACTTTCAGCAAAACTAGTTTTGGTATCCAGCTCCCTAAGCTCGATATCTTTTAATGACTTGGAGATAGATATCGGGGAAACTTTGTGACTAGTGTTGTACTGCTCTTGTATTTGTCTGCGTCTATTGGTCTCATCTATGGCTGCCTGCATAGAGCCAGTGATGGTGTCTGCATACATGATGACGCGTCCGTCTTTGTGACGAGCAGCCCGACCCATGACCTGAATCAAAGCTGAACGTGAGCGCAAAAACCCCTCTTTATCAGCATCCAAAATAGCAACTAGCGAAACCTCAGGCAGATCCAAACCTTCGCGGAGTAAATTGACCCCGACCAAGACATCATATTTACCGCTACGCAAATCATGCAAGATCTGTATACGTTCTAGAGTCTTGACCTCAGAGTGCAGATACTGTACTTTGATATTTTTTTCCAAAAGTATTTCCGTCAAGTCTTCTGACAATCTCTTGGTGATAGTAGTGACCAATACCCTTTGTTTTTTATCGACGGTAGCCTGAATCTCCTTGATTAGGTCATCTAGCTGATTTTTGCTGGGTCTAATCTCTATAGTGGGATCCAAGATAAAAGTCGGGCGGACTAACTGCTCTACTACATTTTTTGATTTCTCTAGCTCATAGTCACTAGGAGTAGCGGAAATATAAATCGCTTGTTTGAAGGTTTGATTAAACTCTTCGAAATTTAAAGGTCTGTTGTCATATGAAGCTTGCAAACGAAAACCAAAATCTACCAAATTCTTTTTGCGAGCTCTATCTCCCTGATACATGCCACCGATCTGGGGCAAGGTCATGTGTGATTCGTCTATGATCAACAAAAAATCATCTGGGAAATAATCAATCAGACTATTGGGTGCGTCACCTTTTTGGCGTCCATCAAAGTAGCGAGAATAATTTTCTATACCATTACAAAAGCCGGTTTCCAAAATCATTTCTAGATCATTGTTGACTCGAGTTTTTAATCTCTCGGCTTCCAATATTTTACCCTGCTTTTCAAAAGCAGCTAATTCTACATCTAGATCCTTTCTGATCACGGCTACAATATCTTTGATATTTTCTGGGCTGGCAATAAAATGCTTGGCTGGGAAAATAGATATTTCTTTGAGCTGATTGATGACCTTGTGTCCCAGTAAATCGACAACCTCTATACTCTCCAATTGATCACCAAAAAAATTGAAACGATAATATTCTTTTTCCTGACCAGAGCCAAAAATATCTATAATCTCTCCTTTGATCGCATAATGTCCGCGAGTCAAAACCAAATCATTGCGACGATATTGTAAGTTATTTAAATTTTTTAATAACTTAAAGCGATTATAATTTTCGCCAACTCGTAAATCAATCTTAAAATTTTGGTATTCAGCTGGATTACCCAAATTGTAAATACAAGAAACCGAAGCAACTATCAAGACATCCCTTCTGGTCAACAAGCTTTGGGTACTGACATGTCGCAAGCGATCTATCTCTTCATTGATCTGCGTTTCTTTTTCTATATAAGTATCAGAAGATGGTATGTAGGCCTCAGGCTGATAGTAGTCATAATATGAGACAAAATAGTGGACGGCATTTTCTGGAAAAAAATCTTGAAACTCCGAGGCAAGCTGGGCGGCCAAAGTCTTGTTGTGAGAGATGACTAGAGTGGGCTTATTGATCTTGGCTACTACATTGGCAATAGTAAAAGTCTTACCAGAGCCAGTGACACCTAGTAAAGTTTGCTCGCGATAATTTTTATTTAAGCCCTGTATTAGCTCATCAATGGCCTGTGCTTGATCGCCAGCTGGTTTGAATTTTGATATCAATTTAAAATCCATAATTAAGATATCATAAGCCTTTTTGGCTAATTTAGCAAGAAATAACAAGCCCCGCTAGGGGGCTTGAATGTATCATATTTATTGTATGTTTACCGTAATTTCTGGAGTGGTGATCAGGCTACCACCGCGATCTTTGACTACCATATAGAGACGATAGCTACCGGCTGACAAGTTAGCTGGTAGGTTTGCACTGGGTGTGTTGCTCGGATTTTCTATATAGGCAAACCACTGAGAATTGCCATTTTGATTTTTATAATAAAAATCTATCTTCTGAATATTTTCTGGCTTGTCCAGATTCAAGCGCAAAGTATAGGGCAAGCTACTGACTGATATATTAGTATTATTTTGTGGATCTAGCCATTGCAAATTGAAAGCTTTCAATGATGGGTCCAGCTGAATATTGATATTGATGCTTGCCTCTTTGTAGTTACCAATATCATCAGAGGCTATGGCTCGCAAACGATGAGAACCATTACTGACAAATGGATTGATATTATAATTAAAACTAAATGGTGAGTTGAAACTTTCGCCTACTTTATCATTGTCCAAAAAATATTCTACTTTCTTTACTCCCCGCGGAGCACTGCTTTGGACAGAAATACTGACACTAGTAGAGTTTATAGTTTGATTTTCACTTGGTGACAAAATACTAATACTAGGCTGATCTTCTGGCTTGTGAGTGTCATCAAACTCTGTTGGCAGTGGATCAGTATTGTAGCCGTTGTCCTCAGCCCATTTTTGGATGGGCTCTTCCCAAGAACTGTACTGCGGATCATTATTTGGATTGTCTAGAGCCGGTCCCAAAGGATCGTTGATATTTACATAATGCAAAATATTATGTACTTCTAAATATTTTTTCTCCTCTACCTGATCATATGGCGTGTAGGCTGTGGCCAATTTACCAGTTGCCTTATCTATCTTGACCATCTGCTCTTTGGCTAGCTGACCACAAACCATGGGTTTGTCACAGGGCTCCAAAATTTCTGTCTCAAAACTTTTGACTGGCATATTAGCTGTAATAGTTCGCATGAATTTGTTCCAAATCGGAGCAGCCACCACTGAGCCATCGGCTCCAGTTTTCATCGCCTTGTTGTTGCTATTGCCTACCCAGACACCAGCAGCTATATCTGGTGTAAAGCCCATAGTCCAGGCATCATGATAATCATTGGTTGTGCCAGTTTTGGCAGCCACTGGTCTATCTGGTAGAGTCAAAAAATTAGCTTCACCAAATATAAAGGCACGAGCAGAATTGTCAGACATCACGTCAGCTAATAATCTGGTATATTTTTTATCTACTACACGGCGTCCTTTATTTTCTTTGTTTTCTTTGATTGTTTCTCCCTTGCTGTCTTCTATTTTTAAAATAGCTCTATAGTCTTGAGCCACACCTTCACGAGCAATGGCTGCATAAGCATTGACGTGCTCCAAAAGCTTGACCTCAGCTCCTCCCAGCACTAGTGACAAACCATAGCGATCAGGATTGGTCAGGGTAGTATAGCCCAATTGGGTGGCAAGGTCTGTAACCGTCTTGACACCAGTCAGATACAATACTTTGACAGCTGGAATATTGAGTGAGCCAGCCAAAGCTTGGCGGATAGAGACAGGACCTCTTTCTTTACCATCATAGTCCAAAGGCTTGTAAGGAGTGCCATCAGCCTTGACTCCAAACTTGGTAATCAAATCAAACACTATAGTATCTGGACGAAAACCCTTGATAAAGGAAGCTAGATAAACTATAGGTTTGATAGAGCTACCAGGCTGTCTGTCAGCCAGAGCCACATTGACCTGACCGTCGATACTATCATCAAAATAATCAGCTGATCCTACCATGGCTTTGATGTCGCCACTGTTGACATCGATAGCGACCAGTGCGGCATTATCGGCTTCGTATTTTTCTTTGTTCTTGGGCACTATTTCAGTGATAGCGCTTTCTGCGGCTTGCTGCATCTCCCAGTCTAGAGAGGTAATAATCTTCCAGCCACTCTGCTCTACTACCGTGGTGCCGTATTCCTCCTCAAGCATTTGCTTCACATACATCACAAAGTGAGGAGCGCGCATATTTTCAGCTCGCTTTTTGAATTTTAACTCTTGCTTGAGAGCCTCATCAGCTGCACTTTGAGTGATGTAGCCCTGCTCTACCATCAGAGCCAATACTACATGCTGACGATTGATCAATTTTTCTTTATTGCTACCATAGGGTGAGAGATAGCTAGGCGACTGTGGCAAAGCAGCTAAGATAGCAGCCTCTGCTAAAGTCAAATCTTTGGCACTCTTGTCAAAATAATAACGAGAGGCCGCTTCAACTCCGTAAGCTGAACCGCCGTAAGGAATCTCATTGAGATAGAGTTGTAATATTTCGTCTTTAGAAAACTTTTGTTCAATACGATAAGACAAAACCCATTCTTTGACTTTTCTGACTATGCTACGCTCGTTTGTCAAAATGGCATTTTTGACAAATTGCTGAGTGAGTGTAGATCCACCCTGGGCTCTCTTGCCCTGCAAACGAGGAATGATTTGTCCACGGATGATACCGCGGATAGATATACCACTATGATTATAAAAATCCTTGTCTTCGACTGCTATGGTCGCTTGTTTGACATAGTCAGGCAGCTCGCTGATAGTGACTAGAGTTCTCTGCTCTGGACCATGCACTTCATAAAGTAGAGTCTCACCCTTGCTATCATAAATCTTGGTACTCAATGGTGAGCTACGATCGATTAATTTATTGACGTCTGGCAAATCTTTGGAATACCAAGCGATCATGGCAATGAAGCCAATGCCCACGATCAAAACCAAAGCCACCAGTTGAGGCCAGTATTTTTGCAAAAATCTTTTAAAAAACCCTTTTCTAGGGCCACGTGGAGAGTGGGAGGTCGGACTTACTTTGTGCTTGGAAAAAAAGCTGGATCCCTGCTCTATTTTTTTATGTTTAAAGGTTGATTTTAGTTGTGGTATAGGCATAAATATATATAGTATTTGAATTATAACAGAAATACGCTATAATTTGAATATTACTGATATTAAGCAATATATTAATTTTTTAACAAAAATATGGCTAAGATTAGCACGGATCAAACAAAAATTCAAGAACTACTGACTAGGGGTGTAGAAAATATTTACCCTAATGCCGACTATCTCAAAAAATTACTACTATCAGGTAAACGATTAAAACTATACTTGGGTGTTGATCCTACTGGCCCAACTCTACACTTGGGGCATGCCATAAATATTGAGAAGCTTCGCCAATTCCAAGAATTGGGACATCAAATCATATTATTGATCGGTGATTTTACTGGCACAGTCGGTGACCCGACTGACAAAGCGGCTACTCGCAAACCATTGACCCGAGAACAAGTTTTAAAAAATGCTAAAGACTACAAAAAACAAGCTAGTAAGCTAATAAATTTTTCTGGTAGCAATAAAGCCGAAATAAAATTTAATAGCCAATGGGCTAGTAAATTAAATTTTGCTCAGGTCTTGCAACTGGCTACAAACTTTACTGTCCAAAGACTTTTGGAACGTGACATGTTCCAAGAACGCATCAAGGCAGCCAAGCCAATCCACTTACATGAATTCATGTACCCAGTACTGCAAGCCTATGACTCAGTAGCTATGGAAGTAGATGGTGAACTAGGTGGCAATGATCAAACTTTTAATATGCTAGCTGGTCGTGACTTGCTAAAGACTCTCAAAAACAAAGAAAAGTTTGTCATCACTATGAAACTACTGACTGACTCAAGTGGTAAAAAGATGGGTAAGACTGAAGGCAATATGGCTGCTCTATCAGATACTGCTCAAGACATGTTTGGTAAAATCATGTCTTGGACTGATGGTATGATCTTAGCTGGCTATGAGCTCTGTACTAGGGTGTCTATGTCGGAAATTAAAAAAATTGAACAAGAATTAAAATCTGGAAAAAATCCTCGAGATATAAAATTCCACTTAGCAACAGAAGTGGTCACTATGTATTTTAGTAAAGAGCTAGCTCAAAAAGCCGGTCAAGAATTTACTAATATATTTGCCAAAAAAGAAAATCCTGATGACATGCCGGAATTTGCTATTAGCAAAAATAAAATAAATCCAGTTGATTTATTGGTGGAAATGAAATTGGTTAATTCTAAATCTGAAGCTAGACGCCTGATCGAGGGTGGTGGTTTGAAACTTAACCAAGCCAAGGTAGAGACTTGGGATCAGGATCTGAATATAAAATCAGGTGATGTCATCCAAGCTGGTAAAAGAAAATTTGCTAAAATTAAATAATCAAATAACTATAAAATTATGCACGAACAAAATCCAATAGAAACAAACACTAATACAACACCCGGTCCTGAAAAACGGGAAATAATTCCTGCTAAAGAGATAATTATCAACGAGATTCGTGATAGGTTGCTCAAAAAAGGACTTTCATCTGACGAAATAACGGAAATTATCAATCTCGTTCATAAAGAAGTTATTGAATCTGTATTTGAAACAAGTACAGCAATCGAAAACCACTATAATATAATTGCTAAAAATGCCGGCCCCGAATGGCGAGAAATTGTTGAGCTAACTCGACTAGGCTCAACAGATATGTCGCCGGATAACTTTGCCGCTAGACTTAAAGAAAAATTTCCAGATTTAGACGTTCGTGTTGACCGCGACAATTTTAGATACACTCCTGTCAAAGTAAGAAAAATTAAATAAAATTATATTTGTGCAAAAAATAGAGCTTAAAACTATCAAGCAATATATAAAACTATTTCCTAAAGACACTCAAGAAAAATTGACTGAATTATATTTAGCTATCAAAAAATCCGCCCCAGAAGCCGAAGAAAAAATTAGTTACCAAATACCGACTTTTTATCTCAATGGCAACTTGATCCATTTTGCTGGCTACAAAAATCATATCGGCTTCTACCCTACTTCCAGTGGTATCAAAGCTTTCAAAAAAGAATTATCTAAATACAAAAATTCAAAAGGTTCGGTCCAATTTCCACTAGATGAAAAGCTACCACTAGCCTTGATCAAAAAAATAGTAAAATATAGAGTAAAAGAAAATTTAAATAAATAGAGCCACAAAAGAGCCGTGAGGCTCTTTTTTAGTCTAATGGACTTTTGATATTATTAAAAAAATTTCTAGCTACATGAGTATAAATTTCAGTAGTTTTTATATTTTGGTGTCCTAATAATTTTTGGATGTAGCGAATATCTACTCCACCTTCTAGCAAGTGCGTAGCAAAACTATGGCGTAGACTATGACAGGTGACGTCTTTTTTTATGTCTGATTCTTGCAAAGCATGTTCAAATATTTTCTGAGCACTGCGTTGACTTAAATGACTCTCGCCTTGCTGACCACTAAATAGATATTTCTGCTCGTCTGATAATTTTGGTAAATACAAGTTTAATAATTTGATACTAATAGCACTTAATAAAGTAAAACGATCTTTTTGCCCTTTGGCATCTTTGACTAGTAAACTTTTGGAAACCAGATCTATGTGACTAATTTTTATTTTAACTACTTCTGATACCCGCAAGCCAGACCCATAAATCAAAGATAGAAGTAATTTGTGTTTCAAGTTGTGCGTACAATTAATAATTTTGATAATTTCTACTCTGGTCAAAACCGTGGGTAAAAACTTTTCTTTTTTTGGCCGACGGATACTAAAAAACAGCTTGCGATGCAAAATCTGTTCATAATAAAATTTGAGCGCAGAAATAACTTGATTCAAAGAAGTATTAGTGTAATTTTGACTTTTAAGATAGAGCAAATAATCCTTTATATCTTGAGCATCAATACCTCTGGCAGACTTACTAGTAAAGTCCAAAAAATGCTGATTGTGAGCTAAATAGCTTTTAATAGTCCGCCGAGAAAATCCCCTAATGATAAGCTCCTGGGCTAGGCTGTCTAAGGGATGATTGTTGACCAAAAATTGAGGCTTTCTTAAGGCCATTTTATCGCTTTTCATAGTACCTTCTGATTAATAATAATTATTTACTTTTTAGCTAATTTAAGCTAAGCTGTCAATAGGTGCACATATACACTGTTAGCGGAAATAACCTATTTTCAAATAACTTGAAAAAAACAATAATATTAAGGTATAATTTAACTATATCATTATATAAATATTAAATTACTAAATGTATGAGTAAATTTGGAGAAGGTGTAAAAATTGAAAAAGAG
>CAYRIU010000002.1:0-12760 GCA_964424615.1 uncultured Gammaproteobacteria bacterium
AATCCCTGTAGTGCAAATTTGATGATTCTAAAAAAACTATACATATTTTTATAGCAAATAACGACCATGGGCCTGATCGCTGATCACATAGCCATGATCCAAAGTTATGACACGACTCTTGAGATTATTGACCACATCACGATTGTGGGTAACCAATAATACAGTCGTACCCATACTATTTATTTTTTTTAATAAATCTATAATATCCCTCGTATTGATAGAGTCCAAATTGCCAGTTGGCTCATCAGCCACTAATAATTTTGGCTTGTGCACCAAACTACGACCGATAGCTACACGCTGTTGTTCGCCGCCAGATAATTGACGAGGATAGCGATCACCTTTGTCTTTGAGACCAACCAGTGTCAACATCTGCTCTACTATCTTATGAATATCTTTGGGCTTGTAGCCACACACCTGCAAAGCAAAGGCAATATTTTCATAGGCAGTTTTTTTTGGCAATAATTTATAATCTTGGAATATAATGCCCAATTGTCTCCTCAAAGTTGGTATTTCATAATCTTTGATATGAGTAATATCCCAGCCACCAATAACCACCTGACCAGATGTCGGCTTTTCTTCAGCAATAATAATCTTGATCAAAGTAGACTTACCACTACCACTTTGACCGACTACAGATATGAACTCCCCCGGCATGACTTTCAGACTAATATCCTTGAGGGCTTGAATATTTTTTTTATAAGTTTTTGAAAGATTTGTTATTTCGATCATAGTGGCTCAACTTTTACATATATTAGTCCTGCTCCCAAAGAAGCAATTTGTTTAAAAGCATATTTATCCAGATCAACCAAGCGACCAGTCCTTGACTCTGGACCATAGTCATTGACTGTCACCACTATCGATTTACCAGTCAATAATCTAGTAATTTTTAGCTTGGTACCTTTGGGGTAATGACGAGAGGCTACATAAAGTCCATTTTTATAACCAAAACTACGATACCAAGATTGATCATAAAAACTAGCTACTCCATCCATGGCCGCCTGATCTTCAAAGACAGCTAAATAAATTGGTGTGGTAATTTTACTAAAACTTTTTTTTATGAATTTGTCCTCTACATCATTATACCCATCCAATTTTGCCCAAGTACCAAAGGCTGGATCATATTGCCAAATCTGCTTATGCCAGTCAGTGTCACTAGTGTAATAAAATTTAGCTACAAAATCACTTTTTTGGGAATCTACTTGGTATACCTTAGAGATGAGTGTTAAATTTTCTGGCAAAATATATTCATTGTATTCAGTGATGGCAACTAGCTCACTATCTATATCCACTACTATCTCTGGTGGCGTTGCAGTACTATCTAAATCTTTTTTTAAAAATATCCTATTAGCTTGGATAGCAGCTGTGCCCAATTTTTGCCAAACATTTTGATCCAGGCTCACCAGCCAAGCATCATGCGAAGTCAAAGTAAAGGTCGGCATAGAGCCAGATGGGTAAAGACCCAACTCAAAAATACCATCAGCCACAGGGTGCCAATCAAGCACCCATTGCTTAATATCTTTATCCCAATCTACCAAAGTCAAATTAATATTATCCACAGAAATTTTGTGAAAAAAATCTGTGTTAATCACTTCAATATCTGCTCTGGCTGAAAAAGCTATAGTAGCAAAAAATAAAAATACCAAAAAATATCCAAGCTTATATTTTATTTGTACCATTGATTTATTTGTGAATTATTTTTCCAATCAGTATAAAATTGATCCATGCTCTTGGCTTTGACGGCAATATATCTCAACTCTTTGGTTTCTACCTTAGTATTTTCGTCTATACTAGTGCCTTTGAGTAACCAAATCACATAATAGCTTGGATTGCCTGGCAAAACCATGATCTTGGTATAATCTCCGACTTGCAGTTTGCTGATAGGCTCACCAAACTCACCAAGCTGATCAATAGTGGCAAACATACTGTCATCAATATAATTTGTGTCATCAGAAAATTCTCTAGCTACATCTTCAAATTTTTTCTTATCATCTACCAAAGCTTTGTAGGCATTTTGTGCCTTCTGCATGCCATCCAAATCATTAAAATTATCTAAAAGATATTTATAAACTTTTGCTTCTAGTATAGAAGGTTTGACAACAAAATTTTCATATTGACCGACATCGATACCAGCATTTTTAAGACCTTGATTCAAGGTATCTTGTCCGCCAATGCTAGTATAAAAATCATTAAAATCTTGCTTAGTAATATTGATTTTATTTGTTTTAGCTAAATTATCAACCCAAGCTTGTCTCAGTACTTTGTCCCAAGCCAAACTCTTGATGTCCTGATCGGTCATTTTCAAATCTTCATTATTAGCTTTGGCTTGCTTATCTAAATAATCAAAAGCAAAAGATTCATCAGCAATATATTTACTCAAAGAAATATCCAGCTTATTGTTGGCCGTGATCACTTGACCAGCTGTCAAAAAATATACTTTAGCAAAAAACAAAGCTGTATCTTTATTCAACTTTCTAGCATATACCATCCTGATAGACCACCATTGACTCAATGCCAATAATATCAGAATTACCAAGATGATGACTGAAAGTCTTTTTTTAGAACTTACAATATTTATATTTTTCATTTGAAAAAATAATTAAACCATTTTTGATAATTAGCTTCATCTTTAGCTAAATCTGTTTGCGCGGCATTGTTTGTACTAGAGGTAAAATTAATCTGTTTTTCACCTGGCTTGACTAGATTTAGTTTTGTACGAGCTTCTTTTTCTATGTATTGGTCAGTTTTTAGATAAGCAATCATGTCGTCCAACTTGTTTGATTTGCTCTCCAAATCACCCAATTGTCTCTCCAATGTTTTTATTTCCTTATTTATTTCGTAACGCACTATAGCCTCACGTATCACCTTGACCACCGACAAAACTAATAAAACAATCAAAATCAAATTGACAAATCTAGACTCAAAAAAAGTCTTAACCGAATTCTTTTTTTTGCTTTGTCCTATCATTTTTAGCAAAAATCATTTATACAATTATAACACAAAGCCTATATTTTTCCAAAGATTCTTTTCCTAGCAAAAAAAAGGTGCTATAATTTACCCAGTGAAATACCGCCACGATATACTTTAATAAAAAATTATATAGCTTACACAAATATAGGCTAAAAATATTTTAAAAGTATTAATTGGCGGTAGTTCTCGTGTTTAACACGAGAACTATTTCACGGGGTAAATAAACAAATAAAAATAAATGCCGATCAATCAAATCAAAACAAAAAAAATGACCTGGCTACATATCAGTAAGCCAAGCCCTGCCGACATAGAATATTTAGGAAAAGAATTTCAGTTTCACCCTTTGGATCTAGAAGACTGCATCGGGCGTATCCAAAGACCACAAATTAGTGAATACCCTCATTATATTTTTTTTATTCTCACATTCCCCTTTTATGACCGTAAGAATAAAGTCATAGAATCTAGCGAAGTAGATTTTTTTATTGGTCCAAAATATCTAGTCACTGTCAGTGATGGTCTGATGCAAACACTCGATGTATTTTTTCATGATATGCAAAAAAATGACTACAGTCAGGATCAATACATGCAAAGCCATCCTATGTTTCTCCTTTATGAGATATTGCACCGTTTACAAAACTACACTATGCCTATGCTTGATCATGTCAATCATGACATAGAAGATATGGAGCATAATATTTTTGCTGGTAGAGAAAAATTGGTCGCCAGAGAAATACTAAATATCAAAAGAAATATTGTGAACCTACGCAAAATAATGCAAGCTCACAGAAATATTATCAAAAAATTGATGAATAGCCGTACGAAAGTATTTATGCCTGATAACACAGAAATTTATCTCTCCAATATTTTGGATCGCACCAAAGATATCTGGGATATACTAGAAACCCAAAAAGAAAACATCTCAGCTTTTCATGAGGCCAATGAATCCTTACTGTCATACAAACTAAACGAAGCTATCAAAATGCTGACTATCATATCCGTAGTTTTGATGCCGGCCAACCTACTGGCAGTCATTTTTGGTATGAGAACTGATGCCACTCCTATCATCGGCGCTCCTTTTGATTTTTATATAGTCATATCTATCATGATTATGATGATGACTGGCTTATTGATTTATTTCAAAAAAAGAGATTGGCTATGATTATTGCCAAGCTCGCATTTATCTGCTATAAATAATCCCACTCTTCGAATGGGATTTTTTGATAAAATATGTCCAATTTTTGGCAAAAACTGAATAAACCAATTATCACCAGCACACCTATGGCTGGTATTACTGACACCGCCTGGCGTCAACTATGCAAAAAATGGGGTGCCGATGTTGTCTATACAGAATTTGTATCAGTAGATGCTCTGTTTTATGATAGCAAAAAGACACTCCGGATGCTAGAATACAAAGCCAGTGAACAACCAGTGGTAGCCCAAATTTTTGGCAAAAGAAGTGAACTCTACCCCAAAGCAGCTAAACTCATAGAGCAACTCGGCTTTGCGGGAGTAGATATCAATTTTGGCTGTCCAGCCAAAAAAGTCGCTGGTCATGGCGGTGGTATCTGCCTGCTACGTGATATGGATACTGTCAAAAAAATTGTTGCCAACACCATAGAAGCAGTCACTATACCAGTATCTATCAAAAGTCGCATAGGACTCAACGCTATCACTGGAGCACCAGATAAGGGTAAAATCACTGCCCTAGATCTCTTGGACGCCCTAGCAGAATATCCATTGTCTGCTGTCATCATACACGGCCGTACTTATGAAGTACCCTTTACTGGTCCGGTAGATTTAGAAATGCTGAAAAATATACGACAAAAATTTACCAAAGGCATCTTTCTAATCAACGGATCATTTCAAAGTATAGAATCAGTAGTTGATGACTTAAGATATACCAAGGCTGACGGTATTGCTCTAGCAAGATCACTATATGGTAGACCTTGGCTGTTCAAACAAATCAAAGATTATATCCAAACTGGTAAATACACAGAAATAACTTGGCCAGAAATAAAAACTACAGCCATAGAGCATGCTCACCTACTCTATGAAAGCAAAGGACCGAAAGGTTTTCAAGAAATGCGCAAACATTTGCTATTTTACGTCAAAGGACATCCTCAAGCAGCCGAACTAAGATACAATCTAGTCCGAGTAACAACACCACAAGAAGTAGAAAAAATATTTGCTGAAATATAAAGAAGCTTCACTAACTAGTGAAGCTTTCTCAAAATAAAAAAATGAGCCCCAACTCTGCACGCGCCGTGCAAAAAAGTCGGGGCTCTTCTCGTTCATCTTGGAAACACTACGGATGCTTGGGAACAACCGCCTTGGCCAGCTGTGCCAAAACAGCGCCGATGTCAACACCTCCGATGTTGACATTCTGATTGTGAGTAGCCCTCTGGAAATCAGTCCAGACAGCCAACGCCGCTGCGTTGTTGCCAGTCTGGATAAACTCCAGCACACCCTTCAAGGCTTCGCTCTCCCGCTTGGATTGCGCCTGACCTTCGGCATCCGCCTTCTCGATACTGATCAAGGCACGCTGCAACTCCAGACGAGTCAGAGTCACGGCGTTGAGGGCTTCCTCGACAGCGGGATCAGCATTCCTATCCTTGATACGGATGTCTTCCAGGAGACAGCCGACCAAGTTCAGAATCCTACTACGCAGCTCGAGGAAACGCCCATAGGCGGCCAACTGGGCGTCACCCCTCTCATCTTCGGGAAAAAGATCTGCAGCGAATGACCACCAATCGCTGTCCGAAGCCTTCTCTTGCTCAAGACGCCTGAACTCCGGCAATCGGCGAAGATTTTCCGCTTCATGCTGCAAGTCCACATTGGTCAGGAAGTAATCCTGCTTCTGCCGAGCTTGCTCGAAGGTCAGGCCGAGCAGAATCTCCGCCTCGAAGGCTTCGACGATGTTGAAGACAATGGTCTTCAACTGATCACGATCCGTCCGAGAATAGCGGATGAATTTCTCCGGCCACCAATTGGTCCAGAAGACCATCCAGCTGACCAAAGAAATCGTCGCGCTAAAGGTGTCGTCCTTCTCACCAGACAATGACACCGGGGTGTCTGCGGTGGGTAGTTGATCGGTCGGATTCGTGGCTTCGATACGCTCCCGCGACAGGTTCCAAATATCGAAGATGTTTTTTGGCAACCAGCTCGGCAAAAAAATATGCAAGCCGGAGTGCCAAAACTGCACGGGCCTCTGAAACCACAACACCGCATACACATGCAGGTAGGGCGTGATGTAAAGCAAGTCCAGAGCCAAGCCAATCATGAGAATGACCCAAAGGTACAAAACCTTGGGCCAACAAATGACCAGCCCCAGACACACTCCGACAATCACGCAGGAGATGACACTGACCCAACGGACAGCCGGCGCCTTGATGACGACGCCATTCTCGTCCTTCTCAGCTGACCACTCCTTGGGATCTTTCGCCTTCTTAAACAGAAAGTAAAAGAACACCATGATGGCCACTGCGAAGATGACTTGAACGATCGAAGGCCAGTGAAAAGACCGGAGCCCCGTCACCATGTCGTCGCTCTCCTCCTTCACGGAGAAGAACCACCGGTGATGCCAGGCCGCGCTGAGCAGCAAGCCCCCGCCTAACAGCGCCAAGCTGATGGCGGTCTTGCCCAGGTTATTCAAACCCTTGGCTTTCAGATCCCACACCTTAGCGCAGACCAACAATAGAATGACCGCAGTCATCCCATCCCAGAAGTATTCCTTAGGAAACATGACGCACCCTCCCTTAGGGTTTTAGCAGGTTAATCTACCAAGCAAAGCTCTATTTCCAAGACTTGTCGACGAACAGGTCAAAAAACACAAGGTTTTATGACAATTTATTATTATATCACTTTTTTATATTTTAGTCAAGATATAGCTATTTTTGACAATACTCACAAAAATGCGTACCACGACCGGCTACTTTATATTTAGTAATCAGCTTATTTTTACACTTTAGACATCTTTGTTTGGCCCGTCCATAAACCTTCAAATATTTGACATAGGCCCCATGACTACCATCGGTAGTGCGATAGTCACTAAAAGTAGTCCCGCCAGCTGCCACGGCTTTACTCATAATATAATTACAAGCCTGAAAAATTTTTCTTTTATCTACTGTATTCATATTCTCCACTCGCCTATCTGGCCTGATGCCAGCCCGAAAACAAATTTCATCGGCATATATATTGCCAATGCCAGAAAATATTTGTTGATTTAATAAGATACTTTTGAGTATGCCCTTTTTTTTGTTAATAGCTATTAGAAAATTTTGCCATGTAAAGTCTTTGGTCAATGGCTCTAAGCCATATTTATCTTTGATAGCTTCTGTAGCTAGATGATGTGTAATTTTCAAATATCCAAATTGACGCAAGTCATTGTAAAATAAAACTGAATGATCAGCAAAATAAATAATCACGTGTGAATATTTATTGGGCAATTCTTCACCGATGGGTAAATTATGACCGCCAGCTATGATATTTTTTTTATTTTTATAGATTAGTTGGCCAGTCATTTTGAGATGAACCAATAAATAATCCTCTCCTTTTTGTAATTTGAAAATCAATAACTTACCAATGCGATCCACTTTGGTAATTTTGTTAGCAATAATTTTTTTACGAAATAATAAAATATCGCCATGAATCTGCTTTGGTTTATGGATATCAATTTTTATAATTTTTTTATTGACAATACTAGCTTGTAGCCCACGTCTTATTGTCTCTACTTCTGGTAATTCTGGCATATGTTTATTTTGTCAGATAAACTATAACATATAGCTATAAAAATAAAAACGTCCCGTTTACGGGACGTTTTTATGTGAATAATTTTAGTATTGATTCAAAACTTCATCGCTCACTACATACATCTTGTGACCAGCGTATTTTTTCAATTCTTCTAAAGATACTATATGTACTTTTCTACCATTGATGATCACGTATATTTTACCATCTGAGGTTTTTAACAAAGTACCATCTGGATAAATCTTTGCACCGGCAACTTTTTTGACACCATTACCTCTGACAGATGTATCATCGGTCATAGTTTGACCATATTGAGCAATCACTTCGTCAGTGACATTGTATATTCTTTGAGCAAAATAGTGATCATGTAAGTATTGCCAGCTAGGTATATGATATACATTGTTACCCAAGACGTGGTAAACCTCTGGTCCACAACCACGAATCAATGATCCAGCGATAAATTGCATCACGCCTTTGATGTCGCCATCGACATCTGGTGTGCAAGCATTTTCTTTGATACCCAAGACTTGTGGAAAGGTGCCCAAGGTAGTAAAGGTGCGGTCAATATCATAAGTACTATTATTAGCACTATCTTTGGCTCTGATTTGATAGTGATAGGTAGTGCCTGGTTCCAAATCTGTCAAAGCTAAAGTGTGTGCTGTATTATAATTGACGCTTTGATATTCCGAGCCATAGCTAGTCGATGTACCATATAGCATCCAAGTCAATGATTGACGACTTGTCTCCCAAGTAATATTGGCTGAATTGCCAATAAGGCTATTTTGTACATTAAAAATATTTAATGGAATAATACCGCCACCACCGCCACCACCTGAAGATCTCTGCTCTGCTACACAAGTACCACCGGTCAAAACATAGCCACTCTCACAAGCAGTGACACTACAAGTTGGGTAAGGGCTATAGCTAGTAGCATGGTCTACGGTAGGACAAGTAGGATTCTCATCAGCTACACAACTACCTTCAACTGCATGATAACCCTCCTCGCATGTGGCAGCACCACAAGTAGGATAGGGATTATAGGTCACAGCATGATCCACTGTTTCACAAATCTCTGGATTATCTGGCCAGGTTGGCATTGAAGGCACGTAGTAAGCATAGCAAGCAGCTTGATCGCCAGCAGCTAGTAAGCCGGCCAAAATTGGAGTGTCGCTTAAATTAATCACACCATCATGATTAAGATCAAAAATTGTAGAAAACTCTGGAGTAGTAGTACTAGTACCAATATAGTCCATCACACCCTGCTTCAAACCAGCGCACCAGTCAATATTTTGATAATTTTCTTGATTGAAATTATAGATACCATCACCTAAATCAAATCTATTATAGCAAGCTGTATCATTATGCTCTGCATACCAAGTAGACATCAAGACAGAATCATTCAATACATCTTCTGGATTATTATTCAAGTCTATAACTTGATTGTCATCCATTGGAGACTGCATAATGCCTAATAAGGCACTGCACCATTGACTACGAGTAGTTGCTGGTGGCTCTGGTGTCTCTATTTGGCAAGTAGCGCTACAACCGTCACCACTCACTGTATTACCATCATCACATTGCTCTGCATCGCTATTGATCTGACCATCTCCACAAATAGCTGGTTCTACGGGATCTTCAGGAGCATTATTTAAACACCATAGATCTGCCATATGATCTTCATTGTCTGGTCTACCATTCTCACTTACTGGACCAGCATAGACATAGTCACTGGGATGATTGGAGTGTCCATCCCAACCATTGACGGAGACACGTATGGCTTGCCATGGATTGTCATGGGAATGATCTTTGTCATCAGAATGATGATCACTCTTATGACAAATATTAATCTTTTGATGATCTGATGAATCTTGCTCATTATCATTAGATTCTTGGGCAAAAGCACTGATGCCACTTGACCAAATAACTACCGATAAGACAGCAAAACTCACAAAAATCTTTTTGAATAAATTAGACATAACTTTGTTTTAATTAATTAGTATAATATATTTAATAAATTATTAAATAATTGGTTATTTATTATATATTTTCTGAATAATATTTGTCAATATTATTAGAATATTTTTATAGATATTGGTCAAGACAAGTTAAGGAGTTCAGCACCCCTCAGTCTTACCACAAATAAGCTTAAGAGTCAATTAGAATAAAATTAGCAAAAATAACAGGGCCATAAAACCAACAGTTGAGGCTATGGTCTTGAGGTGCTGCTGCCTAATCTCAATAAAAATATTGAGCAATAAAGCCACAAAGGCAATCAATAACATAGCTTTATAATACCAGTCAGATACATCAAATATTGGTTTGATATTGCTAGCTTCTGTATTTTTGATAAATAAATATTGATTGACATTACTGGGCTGATCCAACAATATCTTCTGCCAAGCCAAATCCTGTGTTGTGACATTACCCGCCAAATCAGCAGCCACTAAGCTAGCTGGCACCACTGGACTAAAAAAATTATCATCGATATTTTCAATCAATCTATTGGCTGTCCATAAATTATTATTATCAGTATCTTGATCCAAAGTAATATCAAAACCATGATATCTGACGAATGCTGACTTGGTATCTGGACTCAAAACAGCCTCAACTTTAATCAAAGCCTGATGCTCTTTGGGGCTAATAGCTGATATAAAACTTTGACTCTCATCTATAGTTGGTGCTTGAGTATCTAAGCTCACTATATATTCTGAGGAAAGACTAGTTTGTTTATCCAAAACTGATTGAGCAACGATCTTATTTTGTCCCTCGTTTAGTAATACTTGGGCAATAACTTTATCATCGGTGACATCATATTTTCCTTGATTTTTATCATTGACGAATAAGATAAGCTCTGTAGCCTGTGGAGCAGAAATATTGATAGATAAATTTTTATCTTTGGTCAATAAATTCTGAATATCAGTAATTATAGTGGGCTGTGGCAATGGCTTGGTCACTACGACTGGTGCTGTGGCAATACTTTTGACAGCTAATACACTTGGTTCAGTATTTACCTGCTCTACCGGCTTGACTGGCTCCACTGGCACGATATCTTCTTTTATGGGAGTAGTTTTCTGAAAACCGAACATTTGGGCCACCAATTTAGTATCAAAACCTTCATAATTACCAGCTACCATAGCCACGCCAATTTCATTGTAATCTGGATCAACCAAATTTGCATAATGTGTTGGGCTGTTTTTCCAAGCAGTGATCACATCAGCTGGAGCCGAATAACCAATAGCTAAATTTTCACCAGCTACTTGATAATTATATCCTTTGGATGTCAGCCAATATCTCAAACCCTTGTTCCCAGGGCTGACATGCGCAAAGTATTGATTGACCACCATATCTTCAGCTTTGGCAAAAGCTGCAGCCTGCAATACTTCGTTTTCTCTCAAAGATTGTAAACCCAAAGATGATCTTAGGTTGTTTGTCAAAACCACAATTTCTGAACTCTCACTTTTTAAAATATCTGGAGTCAGCCAAGCTGTCACTGGAAAAACCAAAGCAATAGCAATGACAAAAATTTTGATAGCAATAGCACTGAGCGAATAAAAGAATAAACGACGAGGCTTTAAGATGTGTGGTTTAAAATTATTATTTTCATTGGGGATAAAAAAATCTTTCATAAATACATTATTTATTGAATTCATATCCAATTGAGCTCTTTGATAATCCGTAAAACCATCATGACCAGAGTCAGGATTCAAAGGATCGGAGTGATAGACAAAAATCTCATCATAATCTGATAAGCCATCGCCATCACTATCTCTGTGTTTTAGATCATCAAAATCACTTATTTTTCTTCTGGGCATGTTTATTTATTAAACACCATAATGTACCACTTTTTATAAAAATAGTCAATATATATTATCTATATTATAACATATTTATAAGTTTTACTAAACAAAAAACCACCCGGCTACTCGTAAGAGGCTAGGTGGTTTCAATTATAAAACCTTAGAATAAAGCTACAATATCGTCAGTAACATTATAAATTCTTTGACCAATATATTTAAATAAATCTTTGATACTCACTATATGACGTTTATTTTGATTCTCAATGCGATAAACTTTCATGTCACAAGCTCTAATCAAGCTGCCATCAGCCCACTGTATCTGACCAGCTACATCAGCATCAATTTTACAATCACTTATTTTTTCACCCAAAACTTTTGCAGCCGTTGGTTGAGCTGCACACTTAAATGTATTGTAACAAAAATCATTGTCTTGATTCATGGATGCATAGAGAGCAATATCTATCAAATCATGAATACCATCACCATTAGCATCAAAAGTATCCTGACAAGCAGAAAATAATGGCACATCTCTGAGATCACGAACACCATCAGCATTCATATCACAAACAGCCAAAGAGGCTGGTGTAGTGACTTCATTAGCTGATACTACAGGCTCTTCGCTAGCTGATAATACTGGCAACACACCAATAACTTGCTCTATGATTTCTGGCATAGCGACAGCATCAACTTGCTTGAACATAATTTTATTTGTTCTGAAACTAGCAGATAAAACACTAAAAGTAGCCAAAATCAATAAAACAGCTATCAACTGTTTGCTAGATTTTTTAGAATTCTTTTTCTTCATAAATTTAATTAAATTTCTTAAATATATATAAAATTATCAATAAAATATTATACTACAAATTGGTAAATTGTCAACAGTCAATAAAAAAACTAAAAAAGCCCAAAAAAGGCCTGTATAAATGGAGCCGTCGCGCGGGCTTGAACCGCGGACCCCCACCTTACCATGGTGGTGCTCTACCAACTGAGCTACGACGGCCTAAATAAAATTATTTTTGATTTATTAAATTTTCTTTTTGTGCTTTGGGTAGACGTTTTATCTCAATCTCTCTCTTCATAGCCTCGCTCATAGTCTTAAACTTCTCCCAATACACTATCTTGATTGGTCTTCTAGATTTTGTATATTTCGCCCACTCACCTTTATTGTGCTTCGCTTAACGATCTTTGATATTGACTTTATAGCCATTATACAGTGTGTTATCACTAAACCTTGCTAAGTACGTAAAAAT
>CAYRIU010000003.1:0-6675 GCA_964424615.1 uncultured Gammaproteobacteria bacterium
CTGCTCTTACATCATTCATAAAATTATGATTTATAAAAATCTAAAATTGCTTTGTATGTTTTTGGGTGTACTCGTGATAATTTTTGTGGGTCAACAAGCATGGGCTGATATTGACCATTTTTTGCCAAAAAATCACGACTATTATAAACCAAAATATTTTGCTGATACCAATATTTTACTCCCTGATTCATCCATATTTTATCTCGTAAAACATCCAAAGGCAAAAAATCTTCCGCCAAAAACTTCTGGGCCCAGTACTCTGGCCACTGCTCATTGATGTGATGCATCTGTCCTGGCAAATCTTGTCCGGGGATAGCCGCTGAAAATAAAACAACTGGTGCCAAACCAGTCAAAAATTTAATCAAAGTATCAGCTCTATCTATAGACAAATGTTCAGCTACTTCTAGACAGACTGCTGTATCAAAATGCTCAGAAAAATCAAAATCATTTTCTAATTCATGACAAACAAAATTTGCTTCTGGTATCAACAAATCTTTTTTGTCTACCCACTCACCATCTACACCCTTCAATACTGACACACCATTATCTGCAAAAGCTTTTAGCCAAGCTCCCACGCCACAACCGATATCGACTACACTTTTGCTAGGGAAAAGGTTCAAAAATAATGGCACCACTAAATTGATTCTTATCAGTCGGCTCAAGTAGTGGTGCCATTATTTTTTCACTTTTGCTAGGGAAAAGGTTCAAAAATAATGGCACCACTACTTGAGCCGACTGATAAGAATCAATTTTTTGTTGAGCAAAAAATTTTGGAGAATATTTTGATATATGCATCTGACAAGCAAAAAATCAAAAAAATTATACACTAAAATTGGTCAAGACACTTGGTTTGAATATCATGAGCAGCCCGATTATTAACATCAATACTCCACCTACCAGACGAGAGGCTCTAGAATATTTGGTAGTCAGACCAGTGGTCTGCAAAGTAAACATAGCCACAAAAAATACTATCAAATCATCGAGCATGAAAAAGAAAATATAAATCAATATATAAGAATAATACTGCCAAGTTGGCAGATTGTTCATAGCTAATACCTGAGTATAAACAGCTGGAAAACCAGCTGAACACAAAAGCTCTATCAAATTGACCATAAAAGCTAAGGCGACAATGCCAAAAAAAGCTAGCCAGAAACTTTTATTTTCTACGTAGGTCTGCAGCTTGTTCATGGTCTTCTTTTTTTTCTCTACATCACCCACTTCACAAGCGGCATCTTTGTTGGTATAAAAATCTTTGAGACTATACCAAGCGCCCAACAAAGCCACCAGGCCAATAATCACTTTGACCCAAGCTACCATCCCAATAAACAAAAATATATTGAGCCAAGCTACCATAAACAAAAAATAGACAGCTGCCGAAGCTACTATAAAAGCGGAACCAAGTATCCACATCCTTTTTTTGTTGTGCATACCAATCAATAGACTGATCAAAAAAATCAAAGTCCACATAGCACAAGGATTAAAACCATCCAAAATACCAATAATCACCGTCAAAGCTGGTAAAGACAATTTAGCCATATCCAGCTCCCCAAAAATACCTGCGTCTATCTTGCCAACAACTTTAGGGGTTTGATTGACTTCATCTGCTGCCTGGGTTTGTGCCTCATCCTTCTTTGATTCCAAGGCTGGGACAATGCTAGCTACTGAATCTGGACACGAGCCACCAACACATTCCTTGATTCTATCTTCAATCTGCGAAGCTATATAGCTCTCATCAAAACCAACAAAAGTTTTGTCACCAATGATAGTAAAAGGCACACCACCAATGGAGGTATTCAACTGCTTGGCGACTGCCATCATCAAGCTGGCATTATCTTTGTGATTCCAAACTTCAAAGCGTTGAATTCTCAAATCAGGATATTTTGATTCTATGCTTTTCAAAAATACTTCTTCTTTGGCACAATGTGGACAGCCATCACCCCAAAACAAATATAGATTGGTACTAGCTGTATCTAACCCAGTTATTTCTATGCCTTGCTTGTCTGATGATTTATCAACACTAGCGTTGTTTATCTTTATAATCACCACCAAAAAAATCACCACAGCAATAGCGCCCAAATACAGATATTTATATTTTCCCATATATATTACAAATTATTTTATTAAATTTTAATCATCTTCCTCATCATCATAACCACGAGTGCCAGTAGTATTTGTATTGGTAGTGGCTGGAGGTGTAGTGGCACTAGTATTAGACACACTAGACCCAATCGTGCCTATTTTGTAGCTAGCAAAAATATTACTAGCATTAGCAGAGTGGCCCTGAGCAGCAAAAGCAGCGGCAATATCTTTGCCACAATAGCTAGTGATAGCTGACTGGCCTCCTGGATGAGATCTGATATATGAGGTGACGTTATAGACACTACTACCAGATGTCACCCAGCAATCAACTGGCGTGCTGTGTTGGGCTACCAAAGCTGTAGTCAAGGTATAGCTCACTGGCTGGGTAGTTGTCTTGGTATCAGATGGTGCGGGATTAGTACTACTACTCTCCGTAGAAGTGGCGGTCTGTATGTTAGTATTGGTAGTGGATGTGCTAGCCATGTCACCAATATAATAAGCTGCCAACATAGCATAGGCCTGAGCTGAATGATCTTGTGGAATCAACTTATCTTTACTAGCAAAAGCCTTAGTAGCATCCTGACCACAATATTTGATAATCTCTCCAGCTCCACCAGGATGAGAATAAATATAATCGGTGACATTATAAATTTTGTCATTGATAGCCAACCAACAATCACTTTTGGAATTATGCAAGGATAGCTCAGAACCTAGAGTATTGATTTGTGCATTACTATTTTTTTGATTACTAGCAGAATTATTTAGATTCTTGGCTGGTTGAAACAAGCTATTGGCATAAAAAATGCTTACGGCTCCCCAAAAAATAAACACGGCAATAATAACTAATTTATTCATATATTTTTTATAATAATTTGAAAGCTTCAATGTTGATGTGACTGTTTGGTACCTTGGCTTTTTTCAGGGCATCGACAAAATATTTGATCATGCCAGCTGGCCCACAAATATAAAAATGACAGCTACTCGGATCATTAATAAGACTATTTAACTTAGCCATATCAAAACGTCCATCTTGATCAGAAGCGTGAATGCTCAATTTGAAACGCGGACAGGATGATTCCACAGCTCTCAATGTATCCAAGGCAGCAAAATCACTGGCTGATGCCGCAGCGTATATCAAATCTACTTTACCATAAGCATCTGATACCTTGGCACAAGATTGAGCCATGCTGATAAATGGAGTTATGCCAATACCGCCAGCAATCCAAACTTGATGACAATTGTGATCAGCATTATCACCAAAACGACCGTATGGTCCATCAACCATAGCAACACTACCCACCTGCAAAGCTGCCATGCTAGCTGTATAATCACCTAAAGTTTTGGTAATAATATTTAAACTACCATCTTCATGTATGGCTGCTACTGAAAAGGGGTGTTCCTCACCTTTTTGGATTTGAGGAAAGCTGACAAAAATAAACTGCCCTGGCTGACAATTGATTATTTTTTTACTGGGCTTCAGGGTCAGTGAAATAGTATTAGCATTGAGTTTTGCGGCTTCGGATAATAAAAAACGCTGAGCCTTGATAACATAGTCAACCAAAAATAACCTCACTAGATAAAAAATCACGCT
Source organism: uncultured Gammaproteobacteria bacterium (assembly GCA_964424615.1). Classification (GTDB taxonomy): domain Bacteria; phylum Patescibacteriota; class Patescibacteriia; order UBA1558; family GWA2-36-10; genus CALMZN01. The sequence continues at coordinate 3,671 of CAYRIU010000003.1, forward strand.
CAATGATATCAATAAGATATAATATACGGCCAGCAGTGGAATTCTTTTTACGTCGCTATCTATCAGCAAAGAATGTATGCCACCAATCATCAATGGCACAGCTAATAAACTATGCAAAGATTTTAATCTTTCATAGCGCAAACGCCAAAAAAAAGTCATGATAACCAAAGCCATAAAAACCAGCAAAGAAACATAGCCATAAAGATAGGCTGCCTGAGACCACTGTGTAAACACGCTCCAGGCAAGCTGACTAGACACTGGCAAAAGTCTGGCTGCTAAAAACAAAGGATGAACAATGATAAAGGTAAAAGAAAGTGTACCTAACCAGCGATGTATATTGATCACCTTTGGCAAACCATAAAAAAGTTTATCCAGCCAAACAAAGCGGGACGACATCAGTAACGCCAAAGAAAACATGGACAAACCCAAAAGTCCTGATAGCTTACCAAGAGTAGAAAATAAAACTGGCCAAGGTGACAATGAACTGCCCAATGGTATGTCTCTGTATAAAACAAAAATAGGCACCAAAATAATCAGCACCAAAATAGACAAACTAATATAAGATCTTATGACTTTTTTATTTAACATTTACAGGTTATATTATTCGCTTATTATAATAAATTTGGCAATCCAAGTCAATCAAGAGACACTTCTCAAAATACTATATATATTATTACAAATAACTAAAAAATTTATTACAAAAAACAACCCAGTGGGTTGCGATATAAAATGGCGGAGAGGACAACCCGCCGACGTCCTCCAGACTTTGGCGGGTAAAGATTCTCACCCAAATAATCTGGCGGAAGGTGAGGGATTCGAACCCTCGGAGGTTTTGACACCTCACACGCTTTCCAAGCGTGCGCACTAGACCACTATGCGAACCTTCCAATTACAAACTATGGCTTACGCTTTCTCCCGCCGCGGGCGGGATTGCTGTTTGTAGCCAATCGCTACGCTCTTGGACAAACAGGGAACAAGCGAGCGCACTACCCGCCTGCCACGACTTCGCCGAAGGCGATGGCGGGCAGGGACCGCCCCCACAAAGCGTGGTCCCGCTACGCGGGATAATTGCGACCTCTCCATAAAAAAAGCCTTATTAATATAATTGATTACTCCAAAATAGTCAATTAATTATTAATAAGACTAAATAAGTACAAAAAGTGATTATTTTATGCGCTCTTTTTCTTGTCTAGACGATCAAGCTTCAAAATCCTGACACCAAAATAGACTACCAAGGCAATGATAATAAAATCTATGACTGTATTTACAAAAGCACCAAACATTACTTTGTTTTCACCAACCTGCCAAGCTAATTGATCTAAATTGGCACCACCCAACAAAAAGCCAAGTAAAGGGTTGATAATATCATTGACCAAACCAGATACTACCTTGGAAATGGCACCACCCAGGATAAAACCAACTGCTAATCCTACTACTCCCTGCTCTCTAATAAAATTAATAAATCCTTTCATATTTAATCTTGTATTAATAATTTTTCTAAAACCCCTATAGCATCTATACTAGTTTTAATATTAAATAAATTTTGGATAATATCTTCACGACTAAAACCTCTCACATCTCTTAGCTGACTACTCAATTGTATCAGACGACCAATCTCTGGACCAGGCGTATAGCCTAAGCTCAAAAAATCTTTACCACTCATCAATTCTGGTGCTGCCTGTCTGTCTACTCCCAAGGATTCAGCCTTTACTACCAACCATTCAACCAATGTCCTGATCTGCTCTTCATTGCTTTCTAGAGAAGCCTTGGCATCTGCTTCTGATAAAAAAGCTAGCTCCCTAATATTTGCTGGCGATAAGTCTCGAGCTAATCTACGAAATACACTATCTTTGATCTCCTGACTGTGTAATTTATCTCTAAATAAATGCATAGGTCTCATATGATGCTGCACCAAAGGCAAGACATGCGACCTGACAAATTTATCATCGGTCATACTATCCAAAAAATTGTGTGTCAAAGATACACTAGCAATATCATGTCCATGAGCTATTATCTTGCCATCTCTTTCAGTCGTAGTTTTGGCTTTACCTAGATCATGACAAAGAGCAGCCAACATCAGAGGCCACATTTCTGCATCATTGAGCTGTTCTCGCCTTGCTACATCTGCCATATTATCTACAATCAATTTTGTATGTTCCCACACTGTACCCTCCGGATGCTTTTCTGGGTCTTGAGGGGTGTCAGTCAGAGTCACAAAATCAGGATGCAAGGCTTTAAAAACACCGACATCCATGCCCAACTGTAGTCCACTAGATGGCCTAATAGATTTTAACAACAATTTTCGCCATTCTTCATAGATCCTCTCTTTGGAAAGATGCCTCAAGCTGTCACTCATACTACTCATCAACTCTTGGCTTTGTCTATCCACCACCAAGTCAAAACGCCCGACAAACTGCATGGCTCGCAAAATACGTAAAGGATCATCGACAAATGTTTCTGCATCGACTATGCGTAAAGTTTTTTGTTTCAAATCTTCTACTCCATGAAAAGGATCAAATATCTGCCCAGTCAGCGGATCAGCTAAGATAGCGTTGATGGTAAAGTCTCGACGCCGCGCCGCCTCAGAAATCGACATATAAGGATCAGCGTCAACCGAAAAATCTCCATGACGAGAACCTGTCTTGGAATCGCGGCGCGGCAAAGAAATATCTATATCCACACCATTATCCAAAAATAATTTATGCACTGCAAATGATTTTCCCACTCCTGACATCTTACCAAGTGGTCGCAACAAATCCTCCAGTGTCTCTAAATCTAGATTATAAACTTCAATATCAAAATCTTTGATATCTGCATCTAGATGTAAAAGTAAATCACGTACCGCACCACCCACCAACAATGCTCGCCCACCAGCTTCATGGATTACACGACAAACTCTTTTGACTGTCTCGTAGGCTTCAGCTTGTTTTTCTAAACCTCTTTCTGAGCACCCCTCAATATATTCATCAGGCAAAGCTAAACTATCGCCAATACTACTTGTCGCA
>CAYRIU010000004.1:0-4500 GCA_964424615.1 uncultured Gammaproteobacteria bacterium
CAGCTACCTACACTGGCGTCTTTACCTATATGAGAGATTTGTTTGCTGAAGTACCAGAAGCCAAGATTCGTGGTTATCAAGCTGGACGCTTTAGCTTCAATGTCAAAGGTGGTCGCTGTGAAGCTTGTCAGGGTGACGGTGTCATCAAGATCGAGATGAATTTTTTGCCCAATGTCTATGTCGAGTGCAAAGAGTGTCATGGTCGTCGCTACAACAATGAGGCACTAGAAATTCACTACAAAGGCAAAAATATTTCTGAAGTTCTCTCTATGACAGTTGAAGAGGCGATGAACTTTTTTGTGAATATTCCAAATATTTATAATAAGCTCAAAACTTTATTTGATGTTGGTCTAGGATATATCCAGCTCGGTCAATCAGCTACGACTCTTTCTGGTGGTGAAGCTCAGCGTATCAAGCTAGCTACTGAGCTATCTCGTCGCTCTTCTGGTAAGACACTTTAAATTTTGGATGAGCCTACTACAGGTTTACACTTTGACGATGTAAAAAGATTGTTAGAAGTTTTGCATCGTTTGGTAGACAAGGGTAACACTATATTGGTCATTGAACACAATCTAGATGTCATCAAGAGTTCTGATTGGATTATTGATTTGGGTCCTGAGGGAGGGGACAAGGGTGGCTATCTAGTGGCCGAAGGCACACCTAGACAAGTAGCCAAAGTAAAGAATAGTCATACTGGAAAATATTTAGCTAAAATATTTGATAAGGTAAAATAGATTTTTATTCCGCCCAGTCCTGTCCGCCATTCGCCAATCGCCGGAGGCGGACAGGACTGGGCGGTTTTTTATTTCATATTTTTTTATTGAAAAAAAGTGCTTTTAGGGTTAATATTAAAATATGCCAACAGATCTAGAAAAATCTATTATCAAAACAATAGCTTATTTTGATGTTTTTAATTTTCCACTGACCACATCAGAGGTTTGGAAGTGGCTTTATAGACCGCGAGAAAAGTATACCCTCCAGCAGGTGCGTGATGCATTGGCTAGTAGTGATTGGCTAGCTGAGCGCTTGAGTTTGCAAGAAGGTTTTTTCTCTCTCAAAAATCGAGACAATATTTATCTTTTGCGCAAACAAAATAATAATTGGGCCGAAAGGAAATTTCAAAAGACTGTTCGCATTGTCAAAATTTTTCGCTACTTCCCCTTTGTACGCATGGTAGCCGTGTGCAACAACCTCTCATATAGTAATTCTCGTGATACTAGTGATATAGATTTGTTCGTAGTAGCCAAAAAAAATCAGATTTGGTTAGCTAGATTTTTTTGTCTGCTTACTTTGAAGTTGCTAGCCTTGCGTCCCACAGGAGAAAATCGTCGCGATAAGTTTTGCTTGAGTTTTTTTGTTGATGAAAATTATTTGGACATGAAGAGCATCATGCTGGGTCAGCACGACATACATTTTGTATATTGGTTTGTTCAGTTTTTGCCAGTATATGATCCAGGAGGATTAAATGAAAAATTATTAGCGGCTAATCCTTGGATCCATGACTATCTGCCCAATGTCTATCCCAATGAGTTTATCAATAGGGTAGAAGATATTCCCGTCTCTAGGTTGTTTAGCAAAATCATATATATTTTGACTCAGCCACCATACATAGCACGGTGGCTATATAGGAGAGCTCGTCTGATGCAGGTAAAAATCATAGATCGCAATCTGCAGGCCATGGTCAATATCGATACGCGCGTCATTATCAATGAGCAGATGTTGAAATTTCATTCCAATGATAGGCGTGATCAATATTTTCATGAGTGGAAAGATTTAGTTAAAAAATTATTAGAAAACCATGACTAAAAATTTATCTCAAAAAATCTTCGATTGCCTGATAGTTGTTTTTGTCCTTTTGATACCTTGGCAAAGTCGTTTTATCTACAAAGACGTCATGCTAGATGGTCAAATTTGGCAGTATGGTCGTCTGAGTATCTATGCCAGCATGATTGTCTTATTACTGGCATCACTAGTGCTGGGCTGGCATCATCGCTAGCAATGGCATCTGTCAAAAAAGAAGTGGTGGTATTTTTTGGTTTTTTATGTCTTGGTACTGGCTGCTAGTCAGCCAATAGCGATCTTGAGTTTTTATTACCTCTTTTTTATTTTGGGGACTATTTTATTTATTTTTTTGACTCAATACATAGCACCAAAAAAGATTTTGTGGGCTTTTTTGTTGAGCGGTTTGCTGCAAAGTATTTTGGCTATTACTCAGAGTATGGAGCAAAAGATTATTGGTAATAAGTGGCTAGGCATATCTACGCAGTTTATACAAGATAAAGGGGTATCAGTTTTGGAAAGTGGTAGTATGCGTATTTTACGGGCTTATGGCTCCTTGCCACACCCAAATATTTTGGGTGGTTTTTTGGTCCTGTCTATCTTGGCGGGTCTGTATTTGTGGTATAGTGTTTATCTACAAGGAGAGAAAGTAAACTGGCAATTCAAAAAAATAAAAAAGTATTTGGCTAGTATATGTGTGATTATTTTTTCTTTAGTACTGATGAGCTTTGCCCTGTTAGCTACTTTTTCTCGTAGTGCTTTGCTCGCTTTGGGTGTAGCCTGTTTGTTTATGCTGTTGGTCAGTATAGTCAAAAAAGATAACTTGATCATTTATCTCATTATCAAATATATTATCTTGCTGTCTATAGTAGCAGTTGTTTTTAATATGTATTATCCTGGTTTGTGGGCTGGCCGTTTTGATTTACACAATCGTCTAGAAGCCAAGTCCATCCAAGATCGTCAGATTACTTATCGGCAGTTTGATTGGGGCAATCCTCAAGCAATGATTTTTGGACAGGGCTTGGGTCTCAATACTTATTTAGCTTACCAAAAGTATAAACCAGATACAGTGAATCAAGTCCAGCCACTTCATAATTGGTTTTTGTTGGCTTGGGCGGAGTTTGGCTTGGTAGGTGTGTTGATGCTTTTGGCTTTGGCTTATTTTTATCTGAAAAATAATTTTGTAAAAAATAAAAACAAAATATACCTCAGCAGTTTCATGATAGTGCTGTTCGTTTTGGGTTTGTTTGATCATTATTTTTGGACATCTTGGACAGGTTGGTTGATGGTCGGTTTGGTGGTGTCTATCACTTATAATAGTAAAGAATAATTATGCCTATACGTAAAACTAATTTATACAAGACTAACGCTCATCATCCATTTAAGCTCAGTCGCTCCAAGATAGATTCGTTTTTGAATTGCGAGCGTTGTTTTTATCTGGATAGAAAGCTGGGCGTTAGTCAGCCAGCTGGTTTTCCATTCAATCTCAACTCAGCTGTCGATGCTTTACTCAAAAAAGAATTTGATATACATAGAGCTGCTGGCACTGTTCATCCATTATTAAAAAATTATGGTTTGAAATTGAGACCGTTGCAACATCCAGATATTGATACTTGGCGAGAAAATTTTGTCGGCGTGCAATATTATCATGAGCCTAGCAATTTTTTGGTCACTGGAGCGGTTGATGATTTGTGGGTTGATGATGACGGTTTGATTTATGTTGTTGATTACAAAGCTACTAGCAAAAGTACCGAGGTAAATATTGATGCTGAATGGCAGATAGCTTACAAACGTCAAATGGAAGTTTATCAGTGGCTCTTGAGGCAAAACGGTTTTAAAGTTTCTGACACTGGCTATTTTGTCTATTGCAATGGTCGGACTGATAGAAAAGCTTTTGATGCCAAACTAGAATTTGATGTCAAAATCATTCCCTATACCGGCAAAGATATTTGGGTAGAAAAAACATTGTTAGCTATCCAGAAGTGTTTATCTGCAGATAAATTACCCAAAGCTACGCCAGGCTGTCCCTACTGTCAGTATAGGCAGGATGCTCAAAAATTTGAGTAATTTTTAGCATTTTATTCTATTGACAAAAATAGATTAGCACTCTAAAATAGAGAGTGCTAATTTTGCATTTAGACAATAATTAATATATAAACAAATATGAAGAATATTTACCATATAGTAACACATCCTAATTTACAAAAATCTCGCATCAACAAAGAGATTGCGCAAGTATTTGAAGGCAAGAGTGGTATTGAGACAAGAAAGTTATATGAGGCATATCCAGATTGGAAAATAGATGTTGCTAAAGAAAAAGAAAGTTTGTTAAAAGCTGACATTATTATCGTCCAGACTCCATTTTATTGGTACTCTACTCCAGGTTTATTTAAGGAGTGGGAAGATCTTGTCTTGGAGTATGGGTTTGCTTATGGTGAAGGTGGTGACAAATTGAAGGGTAAGAAATTTCAAATAGTACTTTCAGCTTTTGGTCCAGAAGAAGCTTATAGGGAGGGTGGTTACAATAATTTTACTATCGAAGAATTATTGCGTCCACTTGAGCAAACTGCTAAACTTTGCCAAATGATTTATGTCAAACCTTTGGCACTTCTGGGGGTCACTCACAAGTCAGATGCTGAAGTAAACGCTTTCAAAGAAGTTGTCAGCAATAAAATTGACGAGCTTAGGCAAGAATAATATTTATTAATAAAAAATAATTAA
>CAYRIU010000005.1:0-1561 GCA_964424615.1 uncultured Gammaproteobacteria bacterium
GCTTCACCGCCAGACAGTGTACTAGCATTGCGATCCAAGGTCAGATAGTCAAGACCGACATTATGCAAAAAATTCAGACGCTCTCTGATCTCTTTGATGATCTGCTTGGCAATCTGCAACTCTCTTTCATTGAGCTGCTTAGCAAGTTCTGAAAAAAACTTGTGTAGCTCCACGATATTCATGGCTGAAACTTCGGCAATACTTTGACCGACTATTTTGATACCCAAAATTTCTGGCTTCAATCTCTTGCCCTGGCAAGTTTCACAAGGATCGATACGCATATAGCGCTCAATCTCACCGCGAATATAGTCTGAATCAGTTTCTTTGTAGCGACGCTCGAGATTTGGTATCACTCCCTCAAAAGTAGGACTATAGCTACCATTGAATCTATCTGTAGCAAAGTTTAATTCATAGCGCTCATCGCCAGTGCCAAACATCACTATATCCAATTGTTTTTTAGTGAGTTTATTGACTGGTGTGCGTGTAGAAAATTTATATTTTTTGGCTACTGCCTCTAGAATTGCTGAATACCAAGATTGATTGGCAGCGGTTCTGGACCAAGGACGGATAGCGCCTTCGGCGATTGATAGCTTGGCATTTGGTATGACTAGATCTCTATCTACAGTCAGCTTGGTACCCAAGCCTGTGCAATCTGGACAAGCACCATGAGGACTGTTGAAAGAAAAGTTTCTCGCCTCTATCTCACCAAAAGTAATATCGGGATGATTGGGACAGGTAAAATGTTCGCTATAATTTATGTCTTTATTCTCTTGTGGCAAATGGATAGTCACATAGCCATTGCTGAGATCTAGGGCAGTTTCAATGGACTGCAAAAGACGACTTCTGGTTTCTTTGATACCATCACGACGCAATCTATCTACTACTACTTCAATAGTGTGTTTTTTGTATTTATCCAGACCAACTTGCATAGCATCCTCTAGTGACAACATATCACCATCTAGACGCACTCGCCTGTAGCCAGCAATCTTTACACGATCCAAAGCACCACGATGCTCACCCTTTTTGTCTTGGACTATGGGTGACAAAAGCATAAAGTCAGTATCAGCTGGTAGCTGCCAAACTTTTTCGGCAATCTGTTGCATGGTTTGCTTGATGACTGGCTGTCCGCATTTGTAGCAGTGTGGTACACCGATCTTGGCATACAACAAACGCATGTAGTCATAAATCTCTGTCACTGTACCGACAGTCGAGCGTGGATTACGAGAACTTGATCGCTGATCAATAGAGATGGCCGGAGACAAACCATCGATACTCTCGACATCAGGCTTGTCCATCAAACCCAAAAACTGCCGAGCATAAGAAGACAATGATTCAACATAACGTCTTTGGCCCTCGGCATAAATAGTATCAAAGGCTAATGATGATTTTCCTGATCCCGATAGACCAGTGATCACCACCAATTTATCACGCGGAATTTTCACGGACAAATTTTTCAGATTATGGACATTAGCGCCTTTGATGGTTATATATTTTGGCATAAGTCCTAAAATTTAAAAATAATATCCTGCAAATGTTATCACAATTTTAGCGTGCCGTCAAT
>CAYRIU010000006.1:0-12657 GCA_964424615.1 uncultured Gammaproteobacteria bacterium
CTTGGAATTGATGAGCTCATGGTGGCGTTTAACATGAATTCGAGTCCGATTGCTTCATCATTCCCATTTATCTCTTCTGAGCTTACGAGTGATGATGGAATTTTGTTCGGTATCAATAGACATAACAATAGTCTAATTTTGTTTGATCGATTTTCTTTGCAAAATGCCAACATGGTAGTTTTTGCTACTTCTGGTGCTGGTAAAAGTTATGCTATCAAACTAGAGGTTTTGCGTGCCTTGATGCTTGGTACTGATGTCATCATCATCGATCCAGAAAATGAATATCAGCATTTGTCAGAGGCCGTCAATGGTGCCTATATCAATGTGTCGCTCAATTCTGAAAGTAAATTGAATCCTTTTGATTTGCCCCGTGGTATCGGTGGAGATAGTAAACCAGAAGATATATTGCGTAGTGCTGTGATTACACTCAAAGGCTTGATCCGCTTGATGATAGGTAATGTGACCAATACAGAAGATTCACTCTTAGATCGTGCCTTGATCGAGACTTATGCCAAAAAAGATATCACACCAGCTAGTGATTTGAGTAATATCCAGCCACCACTGATGTCTGATTTGGAAGAAGTATTACTCAGCATGGAGGGTGGTGAAGATATGGCTCTGCGTATCAAGAAATATACTGAGGGTACATTTTCCGGCTTGTTCAATAGTCCTACCAATGTCAAAGTCAACAATCAGCTGATAGTATTTTGTATCAGAGATTTAGAAGATGAGCTACGTCCGATTGCTATGTATATTATCGTCAATTATATTTGGAATATCATTCGTAGTGAGCTCAAGCGTCGTATTTTGGTAGTAGACGAAGCTTGGATTATGATGCGTCATGAAGATAGTGCCAAGTTTATGTTTGCTCTAGTCAAGAGATGTCGTAAATATTATCTAGGCGTCACTACTATCACACAGGATGTCAATGACTTTTTGACTTCACCCTTTGGCAATGCCATAGTGACCAATTCGTCTATACAAATGTTGCTCAAACAATCTCCAGCAGCTATCAATCTGATCCAAAAGACTTTTATGTTGACTGAGGGAGAAAAATATTTGCTACTCGAGTCAGGAGTGGGCGAGGGAATATTTTTTGCTGGAGCCAAGCATGCAGCTATCAAAGTCCAGGCTTCCTATACTGAGCATCAGATTATCACTTCTGATCCTAGACAATTACTCGATATAGAGCAGTCCAAAAAAGAGTTTGAAGAAGCCATGATGGCCGAAGCAGAGGGTAGTTCATCAAATAAATAAATATAAATATATGGATGCAATAAAAAGAAAAAAAATAATTATTACTATTTTGATAGCTGTGATTGTAGTGGTGGCTTTAATTATTGCTTTCAAGCTGACAGATTATGGTAAAAATCCTGATCAAAACACAGATAATCAACTACCAGAGTTCACAGCGCCTAGTGCTAAGCTAGAGTACAAAGAAATACCACCAACTGTCAGTGATAGTGAGTTGGCCGCTACCCAAGTAGCTATGAATTTTGCTGAGCGTTTTGGTACTTATTCTTCTGATTTGCCAGGTGAAAATATCAATCAGCTGATGAGTCTGTGCACCAAGAAAATGTCCAATTATCTGCAACAGATAGAAATAGATTACCAATCTCCAGATTTCAAGGGTGTCACTACCAAGAGTGTCAGTAGCAAGGTCTCTGACATATCAGATAGTCAGGCAGAGGTCATAGTCAGTACTCAGAGGCAAGAATCAAGTACTATAGGTGGTAAGTTGGTATCCAATTTGACGTATCAAGATATAAAAATTAATTTATTAAAAAGTGATAAGCAATGGCTAGTTGACGCAGCCTATTGGCAATAATTATGGCAGAAGTTTCTAAAACTTATCAAAGGGGTCTGACTAGGATTTTGACAACTTTGCGTCGTCCCGATCAGAATTTAGCTGCAATTGATTCAGAAGGAGATACAGATTCAGATGTAGATGCTGTGGGTAGTTCTACTAGTCGTCGCTTAGATTTTTTACGTAACAGGGCCAAACAAAAAAGTGGAGCTAGTGAAGAAAATATTTTACAAAAGCAAGCTGAAGAGAAGTTAAAAAAAGAAATAGCTCAGAAGTTATCTTGGCGAGCCGTCAATATAGCAACTGGAGCCAGTATCATCTTGATCTTTGTGACCATACTCATCTGGACCATACAGTTTATAGGTGGCAACATGATGGGCTCGAAGATGATACCAAAGTTGGGTATAGGAGAGACAATACTTTGGATCATAGGTTTGGTAGTGATAGCAGTACTTTGGAATATGATTTTATTGGGTATTACTTTACTTATCCAAGTGTTTGAAGATCCTGGCGGTTTGATTGGTTCTATTATCTCCATTTTTTGGAATAATTTCTGGAGTGGATTATTAGGAAGATGATATTTTATTATCAAAGAATTAATTATATTAATTTTCTAGTCCGATGAATGTAAAAAAAATATTAGTCATAATACTTTTTATCCTGGTTATTTTTGGCTTGAGTTTTGCTTTGTATTGGGTATTTTTTAGGCAAGCTACCACAACGCCGACAGGTGATAATATCACTAATTCTGGCAATCTGCCAAACATTCCAGAGGGCACTCCGCAGGTGACAAACAATAATAATAGTAATATTCCTACTTTACCAGGACAGATTTTTGATACTAGTAAGGTGTCTAAAGTAGCCAATGGTGGTCTGACAGAGGTCAGTCAGGTGGGCACTGCGCCAGTCGTCGGTTTGTCCAAAAATAATAGTGGCGTCAATTTTTATGATCAGGCTAAACAGCAATTTTTTAGGATCAATGCCAATGGGCAGGTAGAGCTGCTGAGTGATAAATTATTTTACGGTGTATCTGGTGTCACTTGGAGTAATAGTGGAGACAAGGCTATTATCGAATATCCAGATGGCATGAATGTTTTGTATAATTTCAAAGATCAAAAACAAACTACCATCCCTCAGGAGATGCAAGAGTTTTCATTTAATAAACAAGGCGATGCTATCGCTGCCAAGTGGTTTAGTGATGCTAGTCAAAATAATCCAGACAATAATTGGATCGTGGCTGCCAAGGACGACGGTTCTGGCTTGGCTTTAGTAGAAAAACTTGGCGATCAATCATACAGCACACAGATTGCCATCTCGCCAGACAACCAAGTCGCTGCTTTACATGAAAAAAGCATAGACAATCTCAGACAGATGGTCTATCCAATTGGTTTCAATGGTGAGAGTTTGCAAGCTTTTGAAGTAGCTGGCTCTGGTTTCACCTCTCAGTGGTCACCAAATGGTAATTCTTTAGTGTATAGTGTTTATAATAGTCAAACAGATTATTTGCCTAATTTGTGGGTGACTAGTGGCAAGACAGGGGAGATGGGTCAAATCAAAGTATCTCTGAATCTGAATACTTGGCCTGACAAATGTACCTACGCTGATGAGTCTACCATGTTTTGTGCTGTGCCACAGGGTTTGCCCAGGGGAGCTGGCATCTATCCAGAGATATCCTATCAATATCCAGATAATTTTTATCGTGTAGATTTGGGTTCTGGGGTCAAGACACTGCTAGCTAGTCCAGTGGGTTCTGAGGGTGCTTATTCTGGATACAATCTGACCGTCTCGCCAGATGGTACGATGTTATATTTTATGGATAGAAATAGCAGTACATTGCAGAGCATAAGATTAAAATAAATGTTGAAAAAGTTTCTTATTATCTCTTATTTTGTGGCTTCGGTAGTTTTGCCATTTTTTGTATTGGCCGATACAGCAGCTTCCAATAGTGCAACCACAGATACAAAGGCTGGTATTACTGGTATAGAATTTACACCGGCGATTAATATACCAGGGAGTATATTTACAGAAAAAATTGTAGTTACTGGCAATACATTAGCCAAATATATTGTAGCTGTGTATCGCTATGGTGGTATTTTTGCTGGAGTGGTCGCTATGTTTATGCTGGTCTATGCTGGTTGGGAGTGGCTACTAGCCGGCGGTAATACTGGCAAAATATCCAGAGCCAAAGAAAAGATCAATGGCACATTGATAGGTCTGGCTTTATTGTTTGGTGGTTATGTTTTACTTTCTTTGATTAGTGCAAATTTGGTCACCTTTAAATCACTGGATACGACTTTACCAAACAGGACAGAAATTTGTTCGGCTATCACTGAGTCGACTCTTTGCACCAAGAGTGGTTGTGTCTGGACACCAGCGACTAATGAGCAAATACAGCAGGACCCATCTTTCAAAGGCACTTGTAAATATACTATATCTTCTACAGCCTGCGATAATGAATCTTTATTGGTGGATATCAGGAATGTACCCGGTGTCACGGTAAGGTCTGATTGTAAAGATCCTAGGCTGACTGGCCCGACTCTAGCCAAGCTCACAGCAGCAGGAAATAGTGCGGCTCTGCAGGGTTATCAGCTATATATCACTGGTGCTTTTCGTACAGCTGCCTATCAACAAGAATTGTATGATTGCTATATCAATTGCACGGCTTCCTGCACATCTTGCAATAAAGCTAGTAAGCCAGATTGTCAGACATCAACACATATGCAAGGTATTGCTGTTGATGTTTGTCTGGTCAGCGGGGGCACTAATACTTGTGAGTACATAAAGGCAATGTACAATTGTCACACTGGGGCTAGCTCGGAGTGGTGCAATAGTCACCCCAACCAAAAAGCAGCCCAATTAGCATTACAGAGCATTATGACCCAAGCTGGTTTCACTAGTATCAGCGATGAGTGGTGGCATTATCAGGCTCAATAATATGAATTTAACTGCTAATATTTTATATGAAAAATAAAAAAATAATTCTATCCTTACTTTTAGCCATAGGTTTTATTTTTGCAAGTTTTGTATTAGCAGCTGATGATACTGGTACTCAGAAAAATCAGATTAATTTCATACCATCCATGACCATACCAGGTCTATACAATGCCGGTGAGACAGTGCCTATTAGCCCTTCTTCTCTAGCTGAATATATAGTAGCGATTTATCGCTATGGTGGGATGTTTGCTGGGGTAGTAGCTATGTTTATGCTGGTCTATACTGGTTGGGAGTGGCTACTGGCTGGGGGTAATTCTGGCAAAATATCCAGAGCTAAAGAAAAAATAAATGGTACTTTGATTGGTTTAGCCTTACTCTTTGGTGGCTATTTATTATTATCATTGATTAGTCAAAATTTAGTTTCTTTTAATTCTTTGGATACTGAAATAGAGAAAATACCATGTCCATTGTATAAAACAGAAAACGCCTGCCCCACAGACAGGTGTCGCTGGGTAGAAGATGATTTTGTGACCACTACTGTCAATGAGGCAGCTTGTGTGGATACTCCTGTCGATCTGACTCCAGGCTCTAATACTTGTTCAGATTTATTGACTGAAACTTTGTGCACTGGAGCGTCTCTGTGTGTCTGGGATTCAGGTACCCAGACATGCAATAATAGCAACGTCATTGGTTGCAGTCTTACACAGGAACAAGTAGCTACCAATCCTCAGGGTTTAGAATGTTGTGTGCGTATGCAGAGTAGTGATCCGAGTAGCGTGATTGTAGAATTTCGTTATGCTATATATGCCTTTGGTCAATATTGTAAAGATGTCTGTGGTAACGGTGTATGGCAAGGTAGAGATAGATCTGTGTGTCAGTCCAATTTAGGTTACTAGCTTTATTCCAAATGCATTTCAGTTTTTAAGTCTTCTAGTAGTTTTGCTACCTGACTTTGAGAGTTATATTTTTTATTAGTAATAATTTTTTGAGCCCAGCTTTGGGCTTTTTTTATTAGAGCAGTATCGCTGAGCTTGGCAATACGCAAAGCCATCAGACCTGTCTGCTTAGTACCAAATATTTCACCTGATCCTCTGAGCTCTAGGTCTAGCTCAGCTAGCTTGAAGCCATCAGTTTCTTTGCTTAATATTTGTAATCTTTTAGTATTTTGTTTATTTTGATCGCTAGTAAATAGCAGACAAAAACTTTCTAGATTATTGCGGCCCACTCGACCACGAAATTGGTGTAGCTGAGACAAGCCAAATCTTTCAGCGCTTTCTATGATCATCATAGTAGCATCAGGTATATCTACACCGACTTCAATGACAGAGGTGGCTACTAGTATGTTATATTTTTTGTTTTTGAAATCAGACATGACAATATCTTTTTCTTCGCTAGGCATTTGTCCGTGTAGCATAGATATAGATAGGTCTGGAAATATTTCATTTTTTAATTTTTCGTATTCCTTGGTCACAGATTTGGCACCCAGCTGGTCATTCTCATCGATCAGAGGGCAGATGACAAAAGCTTGCTGGCCGAGAGATATTTTTTCTCTGATAAAATCATAAGCAGCAGTGCGTTTTTTTTCTGGCACCAAAAATGTTTTGATAGCTTGGCGTCCGGCTGGCTTTGTCTGAATCAATGATATATCCAAATCTCCATAAAGCGTGAGGGCTAGAGTGCGAGGGATAGGAGTAGCTGTCATAGACAAAAGATGTGGCACTAGTTTATCGTTGTTTTTGGTTTTGAGAGCTTGTCTTTGTTTTACTCCAAAGCGATGCTGTTCGTCTATGATGACCAAAGCTAGATCATTGTACTTTAGTTTTTCTTGGATCAGACTATGGGTACCAAAGATTAATTTTATCTTACCATCACTCAGTAGTTCAGTTATTTTATTTTTAGTAGTAATTTTTTCTAGACCGATGAGTTGCTGGCTATTTGTCAGTAGGACAGTATTTTTGGCTAATATCTCAGGCCAGAGCTTGATGGCATTGAGATAGTGCTGTTTAGCTAATATTTCAGTAGGTGCCATAAAGGCTATTTGCTGGCCATTTTTTACTACATTGATAGCGGCTAGTAGAGCTACTATAGTCTTGCCAGAGCCGACATCGCCTTCTAGCAGGCGATTCATTGGTTTATCTTTTCCAAGATCTGACATGATATCTGCTACGGCCTGTGTTTGGTCGTTTGTCAGCTGAAAAGGGAGCTTCTTGAGTAGCTTATCTAAAAATATTTGCTCATGATGAATCTGCCAACTATCATTTTTTTGGTAATCTTTTTTGGCTAATTGGTATTTGAGCTGTAGGTATAATAATTCTTGAAATTTTAATCTAGCAATAGCTTTGTCCAAATTTGCCTGGTCACTAGGAAAATGTATTTGCTCTAGAGCTTCAAAAAGCCAGGGGTATTTTTCTTGGTTGAGTATTTCTACCGGAAAAGGATCATCTACACTAGGCGCTATTTTTAGAGCTTTGTCTATGACAAAGCGCAGTTGTTTTTGAGTGATTTTACCACTGAGATGATAGTTTGGTACTAGCCGAGCACTATGCAGAGGTCTGTCTTTGACTTTTTCATAGCTAGGGCTAGCTAGCAAAAATTTATTACCTTTGATTTGGAGCTTGCCATTCAAAAAAATTTCATCACCAACTTTTAGTATCTGGTTGATGAATTTTTGGTTGAACCAAGTAGCAGTCAGCTGAGACTCGCCATCAGTGACCGAAACTTCACTGATCATAATCTTTCTTTTCCAGGAGCGAAATGATCTTATTTTTGTGATAGTAGCCCTGATAGTAGCTAGCTCACCATCGGTCATCTCTGCTATTTTTTTGACTTCGCTCAGATCATCGTAGCGCCAGGGAAAATACCACAATAGATCACCGACAGTTTTTATGTTGAGTTTACTAAAATCACTTTGCAGACTATTGGTGATAGAGTGCAGTTCGGAAAGAGGAGTGTTGTAATAAAAATTTTTTGCCATATTAGGCCAAATAAGCTGAACTCGGGGGTTCAGCTTATGATTAAATCTTCGTCTAGTGATTTATAATTTGAAAATTTTTGATAATGATTCACTGGTCGGCATTTCTTCTTTTTCTAGATCCTCTTTGAGATAGCGTAATAGTATTTCTCTAATCTCTATGGGATTTTCATCTTCCAGAGGGACTACTATGAGTGGTTTGAAAAGATTTTTGGGCTGGAAATATAGGTTTTTTATCTTGGGCGGAAAATATACTAGATAAAAATTATCAATAGTTTTGTAATCAATGAATTTATTGTTCATCAACAATCCATCTTCAGTCAACACAATAGTGATATTTTCTATCTCTTTTTTTTCGTAGTAAAAATACAAAATGAGAAACAACACTAATAAAATGATAAATAGATAGTTTTTATCAAAACTGAGAGTAAATGGTTGTCCAGATATTTTGAACAAAGTCACATTGAGACCAAAGATTGATAGTAGGATGATACCTGCTATAATCACGAAGAAAATCACATACCATTTAGGACTGCGATCATGTTTGAAGTGTTCTGGAAACTGCCAACTGGCTAATATTTCGCCATAATCAGCATGATTTTGTGTTATTGGTTCATTTTCCAATGTTTCTTGTTCTTGGTTTGCCATATTTTTTAATATAGCTATATTATAACATAATTAGGCAAAAATAAAAAAGCTCATATATTGCTAGTGGTTGGCCTATGATTTACTGTTGACTAATTTACTTTTTTATTATATATTAATTCTTCGTTCTTTCCCCATGTCACTACCCACCCGAGAGCCTTGAAGGAGCAGTAATGGCCATTAGTACCCCGGATTTTTTTGAGGTTTTGATGAGCGGTGAGATCGCCCCCACTGGTCAGATTCCCATCACTGCGGAGAAGACGGCGGCTCTCCAGGAGATGCTCGTGCACTTGGATCATTGCGAGCAGGCTACTGTCTGCCTCAGGGCTCTGGCTAGTCGCTATCGTGAGCGTAGCCTGATCAATCTCTGCATGCAGAAGTTGCTGGACGTTCGTCCCCGGACCATCGATGATCAATACAAGACTTGGAGGCGGGAAGTTCGTCACTTGACCTTGTCACTGCGTGGCAGTGTTTGGGAGGATGACTTTCGTCAGATGATGAAGGTCACGTATCCCAAGGTGGCGATGAACCTCTGGCCTCAGCCCGTTCGTGTCGAGGCTAATCCCTAGCCATATAGTTGGTGACAATTTCTGTGCCCCGAATTTCTCAGGAGATTCGGGGCATGTTTTTTATATATTTTTTTAGATAATAAAAAATCTAGTTAGGACTAGACTTTTTTATTTATTGATTATGGCGGAGGCGAGAGGATTCGAACCTCTGAGGCCCTTATCAGACCTAGCAGTTTTCAAGACTGCCCCGTTCAACCACTCTGGCACGCCTCCGTGTTTATTTTTTTACTAATCTTTTATTTCTAAATGCTTGACCCGATCCAGTTTTTAGATATTTTTCAAATCTTCTAGCCTCTAGTCTATTAGGAAAGGTGCAGTACCAAAGTAATTTTACTGGACGATAATTTTTTGTTGACTCTACTTTTCCATCTTGGTGTTTTTTCATTCTACCAATTATACTAGGTGTAGAACCAGTATAATAATCACCATTTTTTAAACGTATAATATATACATGGTACATTACTTTTTTTATTACCCTCCGCTAAAGATTCGTGTGGCCAAAGGCCACTCGTAGCGATAGTCATGCCTGTACTTTTTAAATAAACAACAACTAGTGTCACCCTTCGCCAGAGGCTTCGGGCGACACTCTTCGCTATCGCGAAGAGTGGTGACCCCGGCAGGAATCGAACCTGCAACCTTTTGGACCGCAACCAAACGCTCTATCCATTGAGCTACGAGGCCATAAAATACGGTATATATTCACTAGGAATCAGCAAATACCAGAGCATTATAGTAGTTTTTGGCATTTTTGTCCAGTCCCTTTGTACATTTTTGCAGGGCTATAAAATATCATTGTTTATAATTTTTCTTTACTCTTTAGCTTAATAATATTATAATTTTCTTAGTTTTATTGGGAGTGTTTTTAATATAATATGATAGATTCAAAAATTAAAAAAATTTTGGAAAATATTGATGTCCTACATGATTCTTTGCAAAAAGAATATGATCGACTAGCCAAAAAATATGGCTTTTCGATCAGTAAACGACGCATTATTTTTTTAAAAAAATTTAATGATCGTAATAGAAGTCTACGCATACCGACTTGGCGTTATGCTGTGCCGAGGAATATCCGTCATTTTGTGTCGATACCATTTATCTACATGATGATCGTGCCAGCTGTGATTTTGGATATGTTCTTGAGTATCTACAACACAGTAGCCTTGCCTTTGTATCATATTCCTAAAGTTCGTAGGCAGGATCATTTTATTTTTGATCGGCAGTTTTTGGCTTATTTGAATACTATTCAAAAAATTAATTGCATTTATTGTAGCTATGTCAATGGTCTGTTTTCTTATGCGTCAGAAATAGGTGCTCGCACTGAGAGATATTGGTGTCCAATCAAGGCTTCTCATCGGCCAAAATATTATCATTCTTGGTACAAAGATTTTGCTGATTACGGTAGTCCAGAGCAATGGAGTGAGAAGTTCAATCAGGTGGAATGCTTTGTGGGAGCTAATAAAAAAATCGAGCATTAATATTTCGCGCAAATGATTATAGGCATAGGATTTTTGATTGCAGTGAGTTGTGTACAAACAACCCTTGCCTAAATATAAATTTTGGTAGTATAATACCGAAACATATTAATATTGTGATTGGGGAAGAGAGGTGAAAATCCTCCACAGTGCCGCTACGGTGATCTCAGGCTATGTCAGCTTGCAGAGAGTCCGATTGCCAATCATAAATAAAAATCCCGAGCAGGAATGTTCAAAAGCCTTATTATCTTTTTTTAGGCCCCTTCTCGGAAGGCGGTTTTTTGTTCGCAATATTTTTTAATATTTATTTAAATAATTAATAAAAAAATTATGAATCTACAAAAAAGTATTATCCCGCTGATCATCTTGAGCTGGCTATGGCTAGGTATGAGCTTTACTACGGTCTTAGCAGAAGAAGATCCATCACCAGAGAGTGATGTGACAGCGCCAGTGATTATTTTATTGGGTGATCCAACAGTTTCACTCAATGTTGGTGATACTTATGTAGATGCTGGTGCTACTGCCAGTGATGATGTGGATGGTGATATCACTAGTCATATCATAGTAGACAATCCAGTCGATACAGCTATAGCAGGCGACTATGTGGTCAGCTATTCTGTCTCTGATACAGCTGGTAATATTGCCACACCAGTGACGCGCCAGGTTTTAGTCCAGGCTTTGGCAGTAGTACCTAGTGAGACTTTTATCATCCGTCATGATGATAGTGTCATCTGGCAGGGCTCGGTAGCATTGCCAGCTAGTGGCACTGTATCTATCAATGACTCAAATGGCGTGGCTCATGCTGTCGATACTCGTAGTGTCTTGGCTATGCTTTATTCTATTGATCAGTCTAGTGATGCTTTTTCTATTTCCAAGCTTCCATATTATGATTCTTTTGGGTCTTTTTATCTGCAATGTATCACACCAGCTGGCGGGGCAGAGCTCTGTGACAACTGGCAATATGCCATAGGCAATACCACACCTTGGCAGAGTATTGATGCTAATATTTTGTCAGGTGGCGAGACTGTCGGTGTATTTTTTGGCTCACCACATCGTTTGGATTTTTCAGCTGGTGATTTTCATGTTGGTACAGCTTTTGCAGTCAAGACAGAAAAATATAATTATTTGAATAATGCTTGGGATATACTACCTGGAGTGTCTGTGGGCGTGACTATGCCAAATCCAGACGACCCTTGGAATCCCACTATCATCTCTACCCAAGCAGTCGATGCCAGTGGCCAAGCTAGTATCACTATCAGTGAGCCAGGCAACTACAATCTGGGCATTGTCGAAGATTTTTATTTTCCTATCTATCCAGTGACTGTGTTAGCTGCTACACCAGCACCTACTAGCTTTGGTGGTGGCTCTGCTATCAGTCCAAAAAAATATTTTGATATTCCTTTGGCTTTGAGCTATTTGCGAGGTCTACAGGCAGATGATGGATCATTTGGTGGGGGAGCTATGTATTCTGATTGGGTGGCTATAGCCTATGGAGCAGCTGATGTGAAAGATGCTTCTCGTGATTTGTTGCTCGACTATCTGGGACATCAGACTAGCACTAGCTCTTTGCTGACTGACAATGAGCGTCGAGCTATGGCCATCCTAGCCTTGGGTGCAAATCCTTATGATTTTGCTGGTAATGACTATATCAAGATCATCACCAAGTCATTTGATGGTCAGCAATTTGGTGATAGCAATCTAGTCAATGATGATATTTTTGCACTATTACCTTTGCTCAGTGCTGGCTACACTCAGGATGATGAGATGATTCGCCAAGTCATCACATATATCTTGTCTCAGCAAGCTGTAGATGGATCCTGGAATCATAGCGTTGATATGAGTGCAGCGGCTATACAGGCCTTGGGTGCTTTGCGTGCCTCTTCGCAGGAGATAGCAGATGCTCTAGGTAGAGCCGAGCAGTATATCACTAGTCAGCAAAATAGCGATGGTGGCTTTGGCTCTATATATACTACTAGCTGGGCTACTCAAGCTATGACCACATTGGGCAAAACTTGGACCAAAGATGGTCATCAGCCATCTGACTATCTAGCTGCTCAGAAAGCTAGTGATGGTTCTGCTCTCAGTACTGCTGAGTCCTCAGCCAGCAGAGTGTGAGCTACAAGCTATGCCATCCCAGCGGTTTTGGTTAAAGACTGGGCTAGTATTTTCAAAGCAGTAGCCAAGCCCATAGTAGTAGAGGAGCCACTCATCGTGGAGCATGTAGTACCAGAAGCTACTAGCACAGTCGCTGTCTTGGGT
>CAYRIU010000007.1:0-90608 GCA_964424615.1 uncultured Gammaproteobacteria bacterium
TTGGGCTGGCCTACCAAATTGGCCTTAAAAGGATAAAACCAAGCTGGCCAAGGATAACGAAAATAACCAAACCAGTTGTTCCAAACTACCCTATACATAGTAGTACCAAAGATATCACCGATTTTGACTTCCTGGCGCCAAGTACTCAGCTCACCAGAGCCAGAAATAATAATAGGTCTGCTATCCAATTTTTTGACCAAAGCTACCTCTTGTTCCAAAAATTCTTTATCGCCTTTTGGACATTCACCAAACCAATCAAACAATGGCTCATTCTCTACTTGCCAAGCTACTATCTCTGGTCTATCTTTGTAGCGCAAAACCACTGTTTCTAGCATCTTCAAAATCTCTCTTTTGCGACTAGCTTCATCATAGCTTTTGAGCCACTCTGGTGAATGACACTCTGGCCAGCGAGGTAAACGCCAACCAATATTGGCAATAAAATCTACATTTCTTTGTTTACCCTGATCTAACATATAGTCAAAGGCAAAAAAATTATACTCACCTTGTTTTTCTTCTATCCAATCCCAATATATAGGCATACGTACATTTTTGACGCCCAGATCATCTATGATATGAATAAATGTATCGCCCCAATCCAAACCAAGATTGACAGCCAACTTCGATGAATAGGTCACTCCCCAAAAATCTGGCTTTGATTCCAAATTTATTTTTGATGGATAGTGGTGAGCAAATTTTAACCACCAAAATAACCACAACAAAAATACTAACCAAAGAATTATTTTAATTTTTTTGGACAATCTCTTCATAATCTCCTACTGGGACATAAAAAATAAACCCAAAGCCACCAATACTGCAGCTGTTACTTTATAAAGCATGATCTTATGACTACGTTTTTCCTTGATAATCTTGGGATAAAATATAGTGATAAAATAGGTAAAAGTCAAAATCAATCCATACTGCAAACCCTGCAAAGATGTCACCAAAGCTACCGAACCAAGAGCGACAGCATAATTTTGTAGTATTGAACCAAGTGCACCACCTGCTTGAGTACCGATAAAAATAAACTTGTTTTGTTTTTTACCTTTTGATTTTTTGAGATCTTTGGCAATCTCTTGACGATTGTGCTTACTGATCAGTAGACAAACTACTGCCAAAAATGTACCAAGACGTATCCAAATAAAAGCACTGAGGAAAGCCTGAGTATTGTAAGCTACCTTGCTACCAAACCAAAACAAAGCAAAAAATAAAGCTGCCACCAAAGCAAACAAAATACTCTGCCACCTCTTTTCAAAATGTACGTGCAAAAACTTTTTGACTTCATACCAAATGCTATGTCTTGTAGATATAGAAGAAATAATCAATGTACCGAGAATCAGATATATGATAGCCATCCATTGATTATGAGAAAATTTTTCATGGAAAAACAAAATAGAAAAAATAATAGTAAAAATTGGTACAGTGCCACCGACTAGGGTAAAAATCTGCGAAGCATCATGACCTTTGAGGGCTGAATACATAAAAAATATACCCGCCGCAAAAAATGAGCCAACTAAAAGATTAAATAAAAATAAACCAAAGCCCGGCCAAGCCAAAAACCAAGGGGCCAGCACTATCACTGCTGCACCAGAAGCACCAACCAAAAAAGTATAAGTCCTCGGACCAGAAACTACATGTTCCAAAATGAATTTATCAGCCACATTGACTATAGCCATCACTATATAAGCAATCACTGCTACTAATAACCAAGTCATAATATTTCTATATTTATTATTTTAGCTAATATTAGCCAAAATATCTAATTATTTATGTTAAACTCTTGACAAAATTTCATATATATGCTACCATACAGTCAACCTGCCACATGGCAAACTACACAATCCACACTACTTCGCGAACGCGAGGGAAACGGAGGAATGTATATGTTTGTGCTCCAGGCTCAGATCGCCCGCAACATGACGGGTACTGTCAAGAACGCGGCCTGACGACGCGGACGCCGGCCTGAGGCCTTGCGAATCAATGCTCAATCCGAGCTTGAGCGCCGGCCTCACGAACCAGCAACCACCGGCAGGAGGCAGCGATGCTGCACCCTCGTTCACCGCCCTAGCCATCAGGCAACGGCAACAACATACTGGGGGCCCGATTCTCGTGAATCGGGCCTCATTTTTTTCTAGCTATAGGCTAGATTTTTTTAATTTACAAATTCTGTACTATCTCCCGCAAATTATTCATGCCAGCTGACAAAAAATCTTCTTTGGATATACGATTGGCTGCCCGCAAAGCATTAAGTGATTTACTTTTGTCTTTTTGATAACGCTTGGGATAATTGGCTTCTAAATCGCCATTGGGAAAAATATAAACATAATGTTTTTTCAGCTCCTGAATCACTTGGTCATTAGACATTTTTGGTAAATGTATTTTCAAGTGGCCAAGCAGTTGAAATAAATCGTCATGATTAAAAACATCTCTATCCATGATAATGCGATAAGGTATCTGAAACATTTTTAATAAATCAATATAAACGCTCATATTACCCTTGCCATGGGTCTGCACTACTTTGATATCTTTGTCCCCCTCATAAAAATGATCAATCAAACCACGTAAGAGTAATTTGTCAGACATACCCTCTACCATGATCACTTCATCGGCAAAAAACATTTCTAAATTATCAGCATTGAGCTCTTGCAATAGACGCTGAGTGTCATAAAAACCATGAGCCAAACCTTCGTGAGTGATACCATATGCTTTGGTGGATTCTTTTTCTTTGACTGTGCGCAAAACTTGTGGCAAAGTCATCGGTGTCACAAACAATGGTGAGTGAGTGGTAAAAATAATTTGCCCAGCTTCACTATTTTGCATTGCCCACAACAAGCGCTCTTGCAGAGCTGGGTGTAGATGAGTCTCTGGCTCATCTATCAAGACCAGCTGATAGCTAGGATGAAATATATACAGCAACATGGTAAATATGCGACGAAAACCAGAACCCAAGCGATCAATGGTCACTCGCCTATCTCCCTCGTATAGACCATCACTATCATAATTTATATCCAAAGCATTGTGTGAAGCAAAAATTTTGGGAAAATGTTTTTTGAGATTTTCCTGAAAACGCATATAAAAACCAGGATAATTTTGCAAGCTACGATAATCATTTTCAATCTGATGGTATTGCAAGAAAGCCGCTTCATCTAGTCTTTTGACTAAAGGATACAAAATCTTACCCAAGGCATTGTTGAATGGTAGTGTTTGTTTGGTAAATTTCAGCTCACGTAAATTATTTTTTTGAGAAAAAATACCACTAGACTCTGGTAATTGCCACTTGGTCTGCTCATCTATATCAAAAGATATTTTCAGATCCAAATCTGTTTTTTCATAAAAGATATTGCTATCTTTGTCTTGAGCTTGCAAAGCAAACTGAATAGCATCCAAAATATTACTTTTGCCAGAATTATTTTGACCAATAATAATATTAATTTTATGAAGATTAAGCAGCATGGGCTGCTTAATACTTTTGTAGCTATTAATTTTTGCCTGCTCAATAATCATATCTTTAGAGCAAATGCACCTCGTCAATTTCTGTTATTTTATTACGCAAAACTATATTTTCAATATTATAAGTACCATGCTTTGGAGCATCCAAGAATCCCTCCATCGCTGCTTCTGCTAGCCAACCAGAGTCCAAAAAGTCAAACAACCACTCATCAACATACCTAGGATCTGGACTATCGATACCAGCACCGATATTGAAGAGCCATTCTCTATTATATTCTTCTTGTGATCCTACTGGCTCAGATATGATGATCGGCAATCCCAAGCCACAATAAAAAGTCAATTCCGATGGCTTGGTCCACAATACATCAGTAGTGCGCAGAGCTTCGTTGAAAGCCTTGAAATAATCTACTTTATTTTCAGCGTATATGATGCGAACATTTTTATTATTGGATAAGCCATTGGATTTGATAGCTTGCTCAAAATCAAGATAGACGTCATTACGTGATCCGGCTACTAGATTCAATCTGATTTGACCTTTCTTTAGATGTTTTTTGAGACGACTGAGAATCATGACACCAATATCTCTCTGAGCACCAGCGCCACCAACTGCAAAAGTAATAGTCAGTGGATGTTTCTTTTTTATTTCACGAATTGGACACAAATAATCTTCTATGACCTTGGCGTATTTTTTGCGATAAACACCCCTAGGATCTAGATTGAAAAGTCTAGCTTTCAAGTCATGTCGCAAAATATTTGATTTGTAACCACCAATATTTTCTTTTGGCAAAGGAAAGCCAGTGACATAAATATGACTTTCTCGCACACCATAAAGCTGCAATCTCTCCTTAACTCTCTTGTTTGGTGCCAAATATATAATCCTACTATGAGTGGGATCTGGTGGTGCCCAAGCTCTAGCCACATCGGCATCACAAACTACCAGATATATTTTATCTTTGTAGTCGTGGTGTTCTGCAAAATAAGCTGCCACAAAAAAAGTAGTCAAAAATGGCATGGGCTTTTTATTTAACTCGGCAATCAAAGCTTTGCCCAAACCCCCTTTTATTTGCTTATTAAACCATTTTAATTGCTGAGACAAGGCTGATAGATTACGTCGCGGATAAAATGGCTGTATCTTTTGAAAATGATCCATCACCTTAAAAGAAGTGGTGCCAAGTAATGGAACATTCTTGAAACGAGAAATCAATTCATACCAAAAACGACCACCCTCCCAAGAATTTTCTTCTTTACGACTGATGCCGGGATAATGGTTGGCGTTAATCACTCCGTTGTAGCTGGTAGCTATAAACGGATAAGCAGCACGCTGATGACCATAACCCATATCGACGGCCACCACGTACATTTTTTGTTTTTGTTTGTCCATGTTAAGTCTTTAACGATAACGCACGTTAGCAACTTTTTTTCCTTTGTTTTTTCTTTGCTTTTTTAGGGCAACTTTTTTCTTTTTATACATAGCTATATTATACCACAAAAAATCTATTTTATTAAAACTTTATAATTTGTCTAAATATAAACAACAAA
The DNA here is from genome assembly GCA_964424615.1 of uncultured Gammaproteobacteria bacterium. Lineage (GTDB taxonomy): Bacteria > Patescibacteriota > Patescibacteriia > UBA1558 > GWA2-36-10 > CALMZN01. The sequence continues at coordinate 4,987 of CAYRIU010000007.1, forward strand.
AGTAGAAAATAAAAATAAAATTCTAAATTCAAATGACGTTGCACTGCTCCTGGGCTCAATAATTCATAAACTACAAGCAAAAGCCAAGTGACAAAAGCTACACTAAAAAAATCTTGAATTATTTTTTTTCTAGTATTCATTTTTTAAATTCTACTTGCCAATTATTATCAAGATAAATCTCTTGTCCTGATTGATAATCCGGAATAGATATCATCAGCTCTATTTGATTACGGTATATTTTGGTTTGCTGTAAATCAAAATTAGCCGACCAATGCTCTTGATCTATATCTTTATAAAACCAAGAATCATCTATCTGCTTCATGCCTAATCGCACAGTGGAGCTAGCCATAGACCAAGATCCGCTGATAGACATAGTATCAAATCTAGTCGGTACATAAACCTTCATATAGACTGGCTCCCCCAAAATATACAATCTTTGTTCATCTAAATCATAATTTAACCTAGATTCAGGATACCAGCCACGATAATTAGGAGAACTACTATCTTCAAAGTCTATTTGATAATGTAAGGTCCTAGCGGTATAGATATTACGAGAAACTATAAATAACAACAAAACCATGGCTAATATTATCCACAAGGCCCTAAAGATCAAAATAATAGAAATTTTTCTCAACTTCATGCCTATATTTTAGCAGAAGATCGCGGTTTACAGAAGTAGTAAAAAAGATTAAAATATACCTGTAAATTAAATACTAAATGCTTACCTTCAGCAGGGTACAACATGGGGCTTGGCAGATCATACTATTGACCGTTATTTTGGCCAATGTTTTTTTATTCAAACTACCTATCATTGGCATCATATTGGGCATAATTTTCTTATGGTACAACAGCAAAAAAACTGCTGATATTTTTTTTCCAAAAGTTCACCAAGGATTAAAAAATCTATTTGGATTACTACTGATAATGTCTTTTATCTGTGCTACATACACCATCTCCTATCATGTATACAAAATTAATTTGATAGTATTTTTAGTCACACTTGTTAGCATACCATTGATTATTGAGCTATTATCATATTTTGGTAAAGAAGAACATGTTTTCTTGAAAAATTTTAATTTCAAAATATGGAAAATTAATGATTTTAAAAACGCCATACTACCGACTACTGTCTTGCTTTGCGATGCTTTATTGACATATTATTTATTCCACAAAGCTAGTGATGGCGTCATACGCTCACCATGGGAATTAGTCAGTTTTAAATTTTGGTGGCTAGTGGGCATCAGCAACCTGGCACTAGTTTGGACTATCCTCAATAAAAAAAGTAGCAAAAATATTTTCCTGATTTCTATACATTTATTATTACTCAGTAGCATAGCAGTGATTTTATACAAGATTGGCTATGGATACGACTCATTTATACACGGTGCCACTCTAAAAATCATAGAAAATACTGGCACCATACAACCACGCCTCTATATATACATGGGTCAATATGGTCTCAGCCTTTTTTTGAGTAAACTTTGGCAACTGGATATTTTGAAGGTTAATACTATATTATTACCATTGTTATTTGCTTTGATCTGGCCCACTAGCATATTCTACGGCTTAAGATACAGTTTTCGCTGGTCATATCGTATGAGCTACCTAGGTGTGCTCTTGAGCTTATTGATTGGATTCAGCTATTTTATCATGACCAGCCCCCAAAGTTTATCTTTTTTATTTGTATTGTTGGTAGTGTTTATTGCCCCAGAGCTGCGCAAAAATGAAATACCTTTCTGGTTTACCTTTGTTTTGGCTATGATGACCATCACTATACATCCCATCTCTGGTATTCCTCTATTTTTTATGGCTTTTATCCTCTCTTTTGACTACTGGATATCGCAAAGAAAAATAAAAAAAATAATAAATATTATTATTTATGTCTTTTCAGCTATAGCTCTACCTGTATTTTTGGGATTCTACCAATGGATCAACGGTATCACTATCAACAACATCATCAACCACCCCCTCAAATGGCCTACACCACCACTTTCTCTACATTGGGTTGAAAATTATGATTTTCCCTTTGATTGGCTACACAATATCGGACAAAACTTATATTTTATTTATTTTATTGTCGCCATCATTGGACTATATCTCATATTAGCTAACCACAAAATTATATTCTTTAAAAACCAGTTGATACTACTCGGTATATTATTGGGCAATTATATCCTCACAAAGGTTTTTATCAATTTTAATTTACAGATAGCTTACCAAAAAGATGATTATCCAAATCGTATTTTATTTTTAATAGCTCTTTGTGCTTTACCGATATTTTTGACTAGCTTTTATTATCTGTTTCATAACTACATAAAAAAACAACCTTCAATCACCAACTTTTTGTGGATTTCTACTATTATGTCACTAGCTCTCATGGTCAGCATATATTTTTCATATCCAGTCTATGATCGCTACCTCAATAGTAAAAGTGTCAACGTCACTGATGCTGATATCAATACAGTCCAATATATAGAAAATGACGCCATGGGAGAGTCCTATATAGTACTAGCCAATCAGATGGTAGGAGCTGCTGCCATAAAAGAATTTGGCTTTGCCAATTACTACAACAACAACTTCTACTACTCTATGCCTTTGGGCAACAACAATATCTATCAAGAATTTTTAGCTATGATAGAGGGCCAAGCCAGTCACGAGCTAGCCGTACAGGCTATGGAAAAAGCACAAGTCAAGCGTCTTTATTTTGTAGTAAATAATTATTGGCATTCTAGTAAAACAGCCAACGAACAAGCTCAAAATACCGCTGATGAAAGTATACCCATAGATGGCGGGGTCAATAACATCTATCTATATCTAAAATAAAAAAACTCCGTATAACGGAGTTTTTTTATTATAATCTCAGAAAAACTTATAAAATTGCATCTTTGGCAGCCTTGGCTACTCGGAATTTTACAACAGTCTTGGCTGGGATATTGATAGTAGCACCAGTCGCTGGGTTACGTCCCTGTCTGGCTGATCTGTGCTTCTTTACTAGCTTGCCCATACCTGGCATGGAAAACTCTCCGTTGGATTTGACTTCTTTATAAGCCACTTCCACAAGAACATCCAAAAATGTTTTCACCTGTTTTTTTGACAATTCACTCTTGGTGGCTAACACTTCGAGTAATTGTGATTTAGTCATCTTGGCCATCTATTTATTGGTTAATTATTAATAACACTAGAAATATAGCATATTTTCTGGGAAATGTTAACAATATCACAAGTACCCTAGTTATCCACAGGTCAAATAAACTATAGCCCTGCCTTTTTAGGGGCAGGGCTATTAAAGAAATCATTGATGTCAGCAACCGCTCAACATCAATTCTTCGGGAGTAACCTTACGCAACAAATATGCATAACGATTACAAGTACAGTGTCCTTGGTTGACCTGCAACACTTCCGGACCGCAAGTACACGGATAAGCTGACGACATCTGAATGAGAATGTGACCAGCTGTTTTCCAGTCACCAGTCTCTTTAGCAGCTTGATAAGCTGCTTGCAAATTTTGCCTCTGCGTATTCATCAGATCACTCCTCTTGGTTGAGAGACCAAACACTGCTTCGGACTCACGAAAGAACAGAACAAAAAAACCGCGCTGTGCGCGGCTTGACCAATCTTTTTTGTAAAAAAATTAAATGCCAGCCGCTTTAGCGCAGGAAATAATAATGCTAATAATGACAATAGTCAATGAATTGACTGCGAATATTTTGTTCATATGATATATTTTACATTATGTATATATTTAGTCAAGAAATAGATTGGGTGCGGCGGGATTGGTCTATTGACCAATCCCGCCGCTAATCTTCAAAATGTAGGTCCTGCGAAATATGCCTCGCTGATACGCAACAAATTTTCAGCTTCGGCCAAATGCTTGGCACAAGACTGATTGTGTTTATCATCTTTACGCAAAAAGATAACTGCCACATCATGACAAATCACACAACGCATCACCCCAGCCTCGTGAACCTGAGTAGAGCAAGTCGACGTACCTTGAGCTTCGGACATGACTACCTGACCTCCTAGAGTTTTTGGACACTACACCGATGAACCATGCAAAGAACAAACAAACAAAAAATCGTCCATAGGACGACTCGTTTTGAATAAAATTAATATGAAAAAACGGTCGTCTACAAACGAATCTGAATAAAGTAAATAAAGAATTTGTTGACCGACAATTTATCCATAAATTTATGGTATCTGATGATAGAATATTTGTCAAATCCTATAAACATGCCATAATACCTATATAAAATACTTTTATGCCTTTGTCATCACTACAAAAATTCATTATCACCCAAATCGCAGAAAATCCTAAAAACCGCCTAGCCCGCCTTGTATTTAATGATTATTATCGTAAAATAAAACACCCACCAACTCAACAGCTACAAACAAAGATTATTACCAAAAGCCTAGAGCGTCTCATCAACCAAGGATATATCATAGGTTTTGGACAAAAAACACAGCATAAACTCTTTATCACTCATGCCAAATTAACTCCCCGTGGTAAAAAAATGGCCATTAAACTTCTAGGCCAACAAGTTGAATTACCAATATTTAAAAAGAAAAAATCAACTACTCAATAATTATTGGCGTGCCTATTTGAGCCCACCAATATAGATATTCCATATTCTCATAAGCTACGTTGACACAACCATGACTCATGGGTTGGCCAAATTTGTTATGCCAATAAGCTCCATGGATATAATAACTAGGTTTAAAATTCAAGTTCCACTTAGTGTTGGGGTAGTCATAATTACTACCAGTATAACGCTTGACTGGTATTTTGGATAAAACTGTAAAATTACCTTTGGGCGTGGGCATGCCCCATACACCAGAAGATATAGCAAACGAACCCAACAATTTATCACCAAAAGTATATTCCAAATTTTGTTTGACCAAGTTAACTTTGATCAATTTTGGTAATTTGTTTGGCTCTGGGTCTAATGGATCATAGCCAGCTGCCACCTCTGTGCCATCCAGATATCCATCACCATCAGAGTCTGGATTCATCAATCCAGTACCTAGGATTATTTCCCAGGCATCATTCAAATAATCTTTATCAGAGTCTACTTGAATCAACTTCTTTTTATCTCCAAAAAGTGGTGAATAATTATTTTGTATTTCTTCTCCATCAGAAAAACCATCACTATCTGTATCTGTATTTTGCGGATCAGTATGATATATAGATATTTCTTGCGTATCACTCAGACCATCACTATCTGTATCCAGATCTTGAGCATGCACTAATGCAGGAAAAATAAATATAAAAATAAAACAAATAAAATAGTCTTTTTTCATATTTGTATTATAACATATTTTTTACTAAAAATCTGAATTTTTGACGTGCTATTGACATTTTTGCCATATTTGCATATAATATATATTCTTTTGTTCATCAATCGGTCTCTCTGGCAGAGGCCATAGGTGTCTCTAACCAAGGAAAGGGAGGTGTTTTAACCGCTCACGGAGGAAAGCTCCTAGACCAAATCTAGGTAGCACACAACTTCAGTCAAGAAGAGGGTATAATGAAAAACTCCAAACCCGCCAGCAAGGTCAAGTTCAGCCCCGAGGCTCATCTCAACAACTTCTGCATGTACCTGGGGGTGAATAGCACTCCGAGGTCCGAACTCTTCGGCGCACGCGCCGGTCAGACCGTCGTCCAGCAATGGGCGATGTACCCGAGGACTCTCAAGAGCGCCGAAAACTCCTGCAGTTCGATGGAGCAGGCACTGCGTGGCCTGCCCGAGGACAGCAAGGAGTTTCGCATCGCCATGAGCATGGTCCAGGGGATGTTCCATGATGTTCCCAAGCCCCTGCTCTTCCAGGACAACTTCCACAGGCTGATCTGTAGCCTGCGGGGCTGTCTCATCCGCACTCCCGAAGCTCACCTGGCTGCCATCTGTAGCGACCTGGGGATCGATATCCCCACCTCTCACAGCGAAGCCGAGCGCTTCGGCGCTCACCTGCTGGAAAGCCTGCAGCAGCCGCTGCATGCTCAACGGATGGTCCAGAGAAGCAGTGCCATCTACTCCTCCCTGAGAGCCCTCCCCGAGGACTCGAAGGAACGAAGGATGGCCAAGACCATGGTCATCAGGGCCACCAACCCGCGCCGGGTGCCGCGGAGCATCCAGAGAATCGACAGCTACCGTCAGGTGGCCACCACTCTGCTTCAGGCCATGAAGCTGGGCTGATCCTCCATCTGGACCAGCACTCTGCCTGAAATAGGGCAACAGAACCGCTAGGTAACATACAGCAAAACTACCAACAACCAAGTAGTATGTAACCTAGCGGTTTTTCTTTTTATCAAAAAATCTCCCCTATTATCTAGAGAAGATTTTTTATGATCATAAAAATAATTTATTTTGCTCTACGCAATATGTATACACTAAATAAAAATGCTACTAAGAAAAATACAGCCCCATAAAAACATGGCGTCAAAAATGGATTGACTAATCCTATGGCACAACCCAAAGTACAAGCTCGCTTATTGAGCCAATTGACCAATTCAATAGTAAAATTTGTCCAGGCAAATAAAGTGCCTAATAATAAAATGTAAAATTGTATAGTAATCAATTTTTTCATAGACTGACTGTTGTTGTTATTGTTTGGTGTAATATTTTCCATATAATTTAATAATAATTTATTTTTTTTCTACCACTATAGTACAATTGGTCATCAAGGCAGCCAGCGCACCCACAGCTGCTAGCACTGGTGCAAAAATAGCCCCAACTGCTCCCAAGGTCAGTGGTATTTCCATAACTATTTCGTCGTGTTCATTTTTTATAATGATACGACGGGCATTACCTTCTTTGACCAATTGTTTAACTTTTTTAACAATTTGATCACCGGACACCCTGTACTCCTCTGTCTTAGCACTTTTCTTTTTTTTAGTTGGCATATTGTTAGGTATTAATTATATTATATTTTACGGTTGTAAAGCTTGCTCTACATCACCATTGACTGAAATGATGACACTTTTGACTGTCGGAAATTGTAATAAAGTCTGACTAATCTGTGCACGGATAGTAGCCACTCGACAAGAACCACCAACTTGATACTGTACTTGATCACTTAAATCTAGCTTGGCCACTCCATCATCAATAGTCAAAGAATTAATTTTTACATCTTTATTTATAGCTGTGCCAAAACCATTGGCAATGTCCTGAGTAGTAGGACCACTCAACAATGCTAAGATGGCTGACCTAGCTACACCAGTAGACTTGGGAACATTTTTGGATACTGCTTTGACATACCGACAGTCAAAATCTGTCGGACCAGCAGTCTGATCAGTAGTAAAAAACACCTGTACAGACATAGAGTCTTGATTAAAAACAATTGGTAAAATAAGCTGATCGTCATTGCTAGGATCACCAGAGGGATTGTCTTTTTTCAAAAGCAAATAACCATTTTTGGACATGGGCCTTTGAAAATCTATACTAACCGTAAATGGTACAAAATCATTGGTCATCCAATCTCCCTGAGCAGTAGCTATGCCAGTGGCTAATGTATTATGATTTTCGTCCAACACTTCGACTGGAAAAGATGCCTCAAAAAACCAATAGCCCCTAGCTTGCCCCTTTATCAATACTGGCGTAGATATCTCTTGATTGGCTTGAGGCTCAAACACCTGTATTAAGTCATTTTTTTCCACTTGGTTGCCAATATATTCTCCAAAAATTTGACCGTCTGGTGTACGACAAGCTCGCGGAAAAGACTCCATAATCTCATAATGAGCATTGAGACAATCTTGAAAATTATTGATATAAGAACTGACTGGTTTTTGTCTGGGACCTAAAAAAATAAAATAAATACTTAGCCCCAAAATAACAGCCGTGATAAATAAGACTATTTTTTTAATCATAGTGAATTATTGATTGATGGAAGCCATAAACAAATCTTCATCCGGTCGATGTGGTAGATGACCGATATTGTTTATATAATTTATTTTGACATAACCATCAGCATCGATGACCATTTTAGAAATAGAAGATTGGTATATTTCCATAGATAAAAAACCAATAACATCGGTATTTAAAATACTAGTCAATATAGATCGAATCAAATTACCATGACAAAAAACAGCGACTTTTTTATTTTTATTTTTTTCATAAATATCAGCTAATAATCTACGAGCCAATATCTGAGTCTTATCCAATTCTTTGTCCATCTCGCGATATTTTTTGATACTTTTGACACGAGTCTTATCACTCATATTAAAATATTTGACCTTGTACCAATTTTCCCAATTGATCTCATTCAGACGTCTATCAGTAATTGGTCTCAAACCAGTCGCCTCAGCTAGAGGCTGGGCGGTCAATTTTGAACGCATAAATTGACTCACATAAATCTTATCAATACCCAAAGTGAGTAATTTTTTTGTCAAAAAACTACGTTGCTCTAGACCAATATGTGACAAGGGCATTTTCAAATCTCCTAATTTTTCTTGCAACTCGTAGGCAGGATGACAATGACGAATCAAATATATGCTAGTATATTGCCCTGAAATTTTTGGTTTCTTGAAAGTGTAGGGATTTGTCAAAATACTAGTATCTTTTAGACCAGATTTTTGAGATTTTTTTACAGGAATACTTGTTTTCATAAATTAAAAATTATTTTTTCTTATTTTTTGGTGATAAATTATTTAATAACACTTCTGCTTCTTTAGCCTGAGAATTTTTATCTTTTTTGGCTTTTTTTATAATCTTCTTAAAATCATCCTTGATCAATTGAATCATGCCAGCTACTGAATAAGATTTTAGTGATAAGATGAGATTACCTTTTTTGGCGGCCATACTTGCAAAACCACACAAACGACTGACTCTACCCTGATCAACAATACCACCAAATTTTAATTTTTCTGAAATTATAGCTAGATAATTATCCAAATCACTCACCATAGTCCCTTCAAAATCTACACCAAGATTCACTTCTCTTAATAACTCTGCTTTATATTGACCTTCATTTTTCCTGGCTTGCTTGATGGCTTCTAGTTCCATGCGGTATTTGGTCAACTGGTCACTTTGACGATTGACAGCAGTCAAATCTCCTATGTCAGTATTGCCAGACATACCCAAAAAAATAATATTTTTTTCTAGCAAGGTACTTTTTTTGTCTAACAAATCATTGACCAAATCTTTCTGACCAGATTTTATGCATAGTGCCAAATAATCATACTCACCTTGTGTGATCATGATGGATTGCAAAAGCTCTTCTCGCCTTAACACTTGATCGTGATGAGCCAAAGCTAAACTAGACGCCAAATTCAGCACACCAGTCTGTGTTTTTTGACTATTTTGCGCTGGACCATTTTTTAATAAATCCTCAAAAGCCATAATTATTGATATTATAGCATAAAAGCTCCTTTTCTTTTATAGTTGACTTATTATTGATTTTATCTTATAATTTAGGGCGTTATTTTGAATTTTTGCCGGGATAGCTCAGCTGGTAGAGCAACGGTTTTGTAAACCGTAGGTCGGGGGTTCAAATCCTCTTCCCGGCTCCACCCTTCGCTCCTCGCTTTGCTCGGAGCTTCTGGTGGCTAAGCCATAATTCGTAAAAATATTTAAACCAATTAATTAATAATAACTATATGCCGCAAGACAACTTAATCAAACTAGAGTGTGCTGATTGTCACAAGATCAACTACCATAGCAACCGCAATAAAAAAACTATCAAAGTTAAATTAGAATTGCAAAAATACTGCCGTCATTGCCGTAAACACACTCATCACAAAGAGACCAAATAAGGTCTCATTAGGGGGAGTAGTATAGTGGTAGTACAAGGGTCTCCAAAACCTTTAGCGTGGGTTCGATTCCTACCTCCCCTGCCAAGCGATGATATTTAATTAATGTCTATATGTATGGCGGGCAGGCAAAACCTTTAGCGTGGGTTCGATTCCTACCTCCCCTGCCAAAAGAGCAAGATATTATTTATCTTGTTTTTTTGATATAATTAATCTGATAATTTTAAGTTAAAATCTATGAAAAAACTTTACCTAAACATTTTAGCTGGTTTAGGCGTAGTAATCTTTTTCTCGCCACTTTACATTCCACTTATTTATGAATCATGGAGACTATACTATCACTGGTATGAGATATTGATATATGTGGGAAGCCTAACGATCATTATTATAATTTTAAAAAAATTTGATAAATCAAATAATTAAATGTTTTATCAATTATTATATTTGAAAAAAAGTAATATAAAATAATATTTATATGCCAAATGCACAAAAAAAAGACCAACGTGATATATATTATTGGCCAATATTTACTTATAGCTTCTTATGTATTGCGCAATTAGCCTGCAAGGAACTACTAAAACAAGATTTCGATAAATATACCAAAAAAAATGAAATAGAAAAATATGAAATTAAAGATTTATATATATCTATTATTTTTAATATCAAACATAGCCTAGAACTTTTTATAAAAACGCTCAGCATATTTGCTTATGGTACATATGATACAGGTCATGATATCACAATACTTTTTACTGATGTTCAAAATAAAATAAAAAATATACCATTAACACCAACTAACGACGGCTACATAAATAAAACTACTACTAATAGAAATGGTTTTGCTAATATATATCAAGAGCAAATTAATTCAATACCTCAATTATTACAATCAATTAAACAAATAATTGAAGATTTTGATCAACTAATATTCCTCAATGGAGTATTAGTTCCTCATCAAGTAATACATGATGAAAAAAATGATATATTTCGATACCCTATAAATGCAGCTAATTTGAGTATTGATTGGGATAATGTTATAGCACGCACGGATCATCTTGATATACAAATATTATTACAACATATTAATGACTTTTATAGTGCATCTTACCAAATTTTAAAAATATTTCATAAATATAAATTAATTGAAACAAAAATATAATAAAATTATCTTGACACATGGATTCTAACTTCGTCCCACAGCAACTGCCAAAAGAACATGATATTATATATCTTGTTTTTTTGTTATATAAACATAGCAAGTATTGACAAAATCATTTATCTCTGTTATACTCTTTTCTTATTAATATAGCTGTTATACAGCTCAAAGGACTCTAATATTTTGTGTCATTTTGTGGCCCTCAGTATCAGGGGTCACAATTTTTTATGACAAATCACAAACAAACTGCACCTAGTTTTAATGGATTGGGTATCAATCCAGAATTGCTAGCCATACTCAATCAGCTACAATTTCACTCACCTACTCCAATCCAGCACCAATGCATTCCCGCTGCTTTGGAAGGTAAAGATATAGTTGGTATTGCTCAAACTGGCACTGGCAAAACTCTAGCCTTTGGTCTACCTATGATTCAACTACTGGCCCAAAACAAAGGTCAGGGTTTGATTTTGCTACCTACCAGAGAACTAGCCCAACAAGTCGATGAAGTATTGATGAAAATAGGTCATAGGTTTGGTCTACGCACTGCCATGTTGATTGGCGGTGTAGCTCCCTATCGTCAAATCCAAGCTCTCCGTCGTCATCCTCATATCATAGTCTCTACACCTGGACGTCTGATAGACCATCTCCAACAAAAAAATTTCAACCTCAATAATGTCAAAATGATTGTCTTGGACGAAGCTGATCGCATGTTTGATATCGGCTTCATACCACAGATAAAACAAATCCTAGCCCAAGCTCCCAAAGAAAGGCAGACACTAATGTTCTCAGCTACTATGCCAAAAGCTATTTCTGACATAGCCACGCAGTTCATGAAAATGCCTTGGCGTATAGAGGTAGCTCCTGCTGGTACTACGGCTGCTAAAATAGAGCAAGAAATATTTATCGCTCCCAAAGATATACGTCTACAACTATTGGACAAATTGCTAAACGAAAACAAGGGCACTGTCTTAATTTTTTCACGTACCAAGCATGGCGCTAGCAAAATCAGCAACGCCATCAGAAATATGGGACACTCTTCTATAGAAATACACTCCAATAGATCACTACCTCAAAGACAAGCCGCTATGACTGGATTCAAAAATGGTAAATTCCGCATCCTAGTCGCCACTGACATTGCTGCTCGTGGTATTGATGTCAATGATATATCGCTAGTGATAAATTATGATTTACCAGACAATAAAGATGACTATGTGCACCGCATCGGACGCACAGGTCGCGCTGGTAAAACAGGCAAAGCTATTTCATTTGCAGGACCTGATCAAAGGATGGCTATACGCTTGATTGAAAAATTAATCAAAAAAACTATCCCCATCACTCCTCTGCCTATACTACCACCAAAAAGACCAAACGTATTAAAAAAACCTGTCACACCGATAGATCAACGAACTACTAACTTTCAACGCCGCTCTCGTCAATCCAGACCACCTCGTCAGAGAAATAAAAAATTTCACCGATATTAAAAAAATCGCCCATCTAAATGGGCGATTTTAAAATAATTTATTTTAAACCATGTTCATTGAAAAAATGACTATATTTTTTATCATCACCTAATATATGACTGACCCACCATTCTTCAAGAAAATAAATTAAATTAGTAACATAAAGTAAGGTGTCTTGTGCATACAATCCTTCTATTTTCTCACAATCTACCAAAAACTGTAAATGTTTAGCTTTATGCGACTCTGCTTCAGGATATAAAAAATCATTAAAATATTTTTCCTCAGTCGCAAAATGTTTCAACTCACCATCTTTCAAACGTTTGACCAATTTTTTAATATCTATATCACTCACTGCCGAACTATGCAGATAATCTATCAAATCATTAATCACACCAATCAAAAATTTATGCTGTTCGTCAAGTTCTTTGACCTGCACAGAAAATTCCTCCTGCCAAGCTAATTTCTGAGGTATTATAGGCATATCTATATTATAACACTAATTAATATAAAAAACACCTCTTAATAAAGAGATATTTTAAATTAACCAAAAAAATAATAATTATTTTTTATTTACTGCTAGTTGTCCACAGGCCGCTTTGATATCTTGACCAAAACTATAGCGCTGAACCACCTCAATACCAGCCTTATCTAAAATGTTTTTAAAATTCTGAATAGTCTTGCTATCTGAAGCTTTATAGACATCGGTAGGATTGTATGGTATCAAGTTGACCATATACAGAGGCTTGGCCATGACCTTGGCCAACTGTCTAGCATGTTCTGGCTTGTCATTGACACCTTTGATCATAAGATATTCAAACATCACTTTGCGGCCAGTCTTATCTATATATTTATCGATAGTTTTGAATAACTTATCCAAAGGAAATCTCCTATTGATAGGCATGAGCTGTGTGCGCAACTCATCATTAGGAGCATGGAGTGATATAGCCAAATTGATCTGCAATTTTTCATTGGCAAATTTATCAATACCAGTCAAAATACCACAAGTGGAAATAGAAATATGGCGAGCGCCAATATTGAATGCCTCTTTGTCATTGAGATATTTGATACTCTTCATGAGATTGTCATAGTTCAAAAATGGCTCGCCCATACCCATAAAAACTACATTGGAAACACGTTCGCCAGTTTTGTGTAATATCCTAGAAAAAAATAAAACTTGATCTAGAATCTCACTATAAGTCAAATTTCTTTTTAGACCCATCTTACCAGTAGCACAAAATGTACAGGCCATAGGACAGCCGACTTCTGTAGAGACACAAACTGTGTGCCGACCATCACGATGAGATAATAAAACAGTTTCAATCTGCAAACCATCTTCCAAGGTCAACAAAGCTTTACTTGTTTTTTCATCTTTTGATTTGAATACCTGTGCTTCGATATGCAGTGGACACTCTTCATTGAGCGTAGCTACCAATACTTTTGGTAAATTTGAAGCCTGCGACCAATCACCTAAAAAATTATTGAAAATAGCTTCTTGGCATTGCTTGACGCGATACTTTGGTTGATCACTCAAAACTTTGTATAATTTTTCTAAATTCATTGTATTAAAAAGTGACGAATGGTATTAATATAAGCACTACTAATTTTTATTATCTTTTTCTAATTCACTTTGCAACTCTTCAATGAGTTGTTTTTGTCTTTTGGAAATTTTGGTAGGCACAGCCACTTGGACTATTACTACTTGATCTCCTCTATTTTTGGAATTGAGTCTAGTCAGACCCTTGCCTCGCAAAATAAATTGTTTGCCGCTGGGAGTGCCAGTAGGAATTTTTAATTTTACTAGACCATCTATGGTTTTGACATTGATATCACCACCCAAAGTAGCAATAGCAAAGGGTATTTTTTGTTCGCTTAATAAATCAAAACCATGACGTTCAAAATCTTTGTTGGGCAAAACATGAACTGTAATATATAGATCACCAGCTGGAGCCTTGTTGGGACCACTATTACCTTGCCCGGATAGTTTTATAGATTGACCGTCATCAATACCGGCTGGTATCTCAACTTTCAAATTTACTTCTCGAGAAATATTGCCAGTAGCACCACAAGCTGAACACTTGTCCTTGATCACTTGACCAGTGCCCTGACAGCTAGGACAGACTGTTTGGGTGCGAAACTGCCCCAAAATAGTAGTGGAAATTTGACCAGAACCATGACATTGCTGACAGGAGCTAAAAGATTTGCCATCCTTGGCACCAGTGCCCTGACAATCATGACACAACTCTTTTTTCCTGATTTTGATATCTTTGGTGATGCCAAAAGCAGCCTCTGAGAGAGTGATCTCCATATCCATCTGAATATCAGCCCCTCGACGACGCTGTGATCTACCGGGTGCTCCTCCACCAAAAAAACTACTAAAAATATCTCCTAGATCAAAATCAAAATTACCAGCTCCCTGCTGAGCATTACTAAAATCAAATCCTCCAAAATCAAAGCCCCCACGTCCTTGGAAGGGGCCTTGATGGAAACCACCGCCATTCTCAAAAGTACTACCAAATTGATCGTACTGTGCTCTCTTTTCCTTGTTATTGAGCACTTGGTAAGCCTCGTTTATTTCTTTGAACTTGTCGGCATTACCACTACTTTTGTCTGGGTGGTGTTCGTGGGCCAATTTTCTGAAAGCTTTTTTGATATCAGCTTCAGAAGCATTACGTTCTACTCCTAAAATTTTGTAGTAGTCTTTGGCCATTTATTATTTTTTATCTTGATCGTTGACTTCTTTGAAATCACCTTCGACTGGCTCATCTTTTTTCTCTTCAGCTGGAGCAGCTTGATCTTGAGCGGCAGATTCTTGATAGAGAGTGGCACCAATTTTTTGCACGACTTCTTCTAGTTCGCTGATGGCTTTTTTGATAGCTTCAGTGTCCCCTGATTCTTTGACAGTGCGCAAAGGCTCTAATTTATCTTCTATAGTTTTTTTATCTTCGTCTTTGATTTTTTCTTTCATGTCTTTCAAGAATTTATCAGTAGAAAAGATGACCTGATCAGCATGATTTTTGGTCTCGATAACTTCTTTTTTCTTTTTATCCTCTTCGGCATGTAGTTCAGCATCTTGCTGCATTTTTTTGATCTCTTCTTCAGATAGACCGGAAGAAGATTGGATGGTGATAGATTGTTTCTTGCTAGTAGCACGATCGACAGCTGAGACATTCAAAATACCATTGGCATCAATATCAAAGCTAACTTCGATCTGTGGCACTCCACGTGGAGCTGGAGGTATGCCATACAAAGTAAAGCGTCCTAAAGTCTTGTTGTCAGCAGCCATCTCTCTCTCGCCTTGCAAGACATGGATCTCGACACTATCTTGGCTGTCAGCGGCTGTAGAAAATACTTGGCTCTTGGAAGTTGGGATAGTGCTATTGCGAGCTATCAAAGGAGTGCGGATACCACCCAAAGTCTCAATACCCAAAGTCAATGGTGTCACATCAAGCAATAAAACATCTTTGACATCACCCTGGAGCACACCAGCTTGCACAGCAGCACCCAGTGCTACTACTTCATCAGGATTGACGGAAATATTTGGTTTTTTGCCAAAAAAATCTTCAACAGCTTTTTGCACTAATGGCATGCGAGTCATACCACCGACCAAAATCACTTCTTCTATATCGGTAGTTTTTAGCCCAGCATCAGCCAAAGCTTTGCGACAAGGCTCTAGTGTTCTTTCTACTAAATCATGAATAAGCTCTTCTAACTTGGCGCGAGTCATCTTCAAAATCAAGTGTTTTGGACCAGAAGCATCAGTGGTGATGAATGGCTGATTGATTTCTGTTTCAGCAGATGAAGACAATTCAATCTTAGCTTTTTCAGCAGCCTCTTTGAGACGTTGTAAGGCTAACTTGTCATTACTCAAATCAATACCCTCTTGTTTTTTGTACTCTTCTATAATCCAGTGAATAATTCTTTGATCAAAATCATCACCACCAAGATGAGTATCACCATTGGTTGATTTTACTTCTACTGTATCTTTGGAAACATCCAATACAGAGACATCAAATGTACCACCGCCCAAATCATAAACTACGACTTGTTGATCTTTTTTCTTATCAAATCCATAAGCCAAAGCTGCGGCTGTTGGTTCGTTGATAATACGTTTGACATCCAAACCAGCGATGCGACCAGCATCTTTGGTAGCCTGACGTTGTGAATCATCAAAATAAGCAGGAACAGTGATGACTGCTTCGGTGATTTTTTCACCCAAACGCTCTTCGGCATCAGCTTTGATCTTTTGTAAAATCATAGCTGAAACCTCCTGTGGTGAATAATCTTTGTCACCCATAGCCACAGCCACGCCTTCACCAGCTTTTTTGATCTGATAAGGCATGATCTTAATATCACGCTGCACTTCCTCGTCAGTGAATCTACGACCGATCAATCTTTTGACGGAAAAAATAGTGTTGGTAGCATTGGTCACAGCCTGACGCTTGGCAATCAAACCAGCTAATCTTTCTCCGCTCTTGGATATTGCAACGACCGATGGCGTTGTTCTATTACCTTCTTTATTTTCTAAAATTTTTGGTTGACCACCTTCAACAATAGCGACTGCTGAATTGGTAGTACCCAAATCAATTCCTATAATCTTTGCCATATTATTAATTATTTAATAAGTTTATTAATTCTTGATTTTCTAACATTTGATGGACGCGTAAGACATCATCGGCTGATATTTCGTCGTTGGCTATAAAGCTCATCACTTCATCAGCTTGCAAATCTGTCAAAATAGAATTACCGACAACACCTTGGGGCATAGTAGATAGTCGCGTCAATAAATGAGCTCCACAATGAGCACAAGTCATATGAGTCAGTAGTCCAAATTCATTCTCACTCAATACTTGCACCAAAGTCTGCTGATATTCACGCTGACAGACTGGACAATGCTTAATCAAACGTAAATTAAGCGGTAAATTATCCATTATTTTTTAATGTTAATTTTAATATTTTTTGATTTTGCTTTTTCTTCTTTTGGTAATACTATACGCAAAAGACCGTTGTCAAAATTTGCTTCTGCCTGATCACTATGTACAGACACCGGCAACAAAACGCTACGATGAAAAGAACCAGTGCGCACTTCTTTTCTATAATAATTTTTTTCATCGATCTCGCTAGTACTTTGACGTCTACCTTCTATAGTCAATACGTCATCATTGACAGCAATATTGACCTCCTCTGGCTTGATGCCAGCTAAAGTAGCTTCAACTACTACATTTTCTTTGTCTTCATAAACATCTACCGCTGGCATAAAATTGCTCAAGCTTTTTTCGATGTTGTCAAAAGTGTCTAAAAATGGTGTCCACGGTATTAATGACATATATTTATTCCTTTCTATATGCCTCTAAAAGGCTTTATTTATTTTTATTAATTTATATTGTTAATAATTACTTTGGCTGGCCTCAAGACGCTTTGCTGAAACATATACCCAGCCTGCACTTCTTGCACCACCACTTGATCGGCTTGCTTCTCGTCAGTGATATGCCCGACTGCTTCATGCGTATTAGGATCAAAACTATGACCAATACTGACAATTCTTTCTATTTTGTGATCGCGTAAAAAGTTTTGCCAAAGCTTCAAAGTGTGTTCTAAACCCTGTACCCAAGAATCTTTTTTTTGCTCTGGTGGTACATGACTCAAAGCTATTTCATAATTATCAAATATCGGCAACAATTCAGAAACTACTGAGGATAATACAAAGTCATTGAGCTGAGCTAGACGCTGATCACTTTCTCTTTGTAGATTCTGATAGTCAGCCAAAGCTTTTTTCCAACCAGCTAGATTGATAGCTGCTTCGTCTGGAATAGATGTATCCACTATATCTTCTCCGTCGTTCTGTGTATTGATTGTATCTTTTGTTTCTTCGTCCATATTATTTTACAATTTTAGTTACTGAATCCATGAGGCCCAATGCTTGATTATAATTCATACGCAATGGCCCTAAAAATGCCAACAAAGATTTTTCTGGAGTATTCAATGGAGCTATGACTACCGAACAATGTTCTGACCAGGGATTTTCCGCTCCCAATAATACCTGCGGCCTATCTATCTTGTGAAACATATTGGACATAGCTCGCTCCAATGAATCAACCACTTGACTCATGGACAAGACCATTTTGTAATCTTCAAATTCTGGCTGAGAAAACAAATTGAACAAACCAGTGATATAAATATCATTTGATTCGCGACTCAAGATCATTGCTAAATTTGTTTTGTCAGACAAAGCTTTGACCAAATGACGAATGTCCGATTTATAAGCACTAGCTAAATCATCAAAGTCTTTGTGACTAGAATTTTCTACTGACAATAAATTGTCCAAATAGTATCTATAGCCACTAGCAGTAGGAATGCGACCAGCTGAAGTATAAGGTTGCATGATAAAACCACGGTCTTCAAGATCAGCCATTTCATTGCGGATAGTGGCTGCACTCAAATCAAAGCCACTCTCCTCAGCCAAGATCTTGGAACCAACTGGTTTAGCTGTGGCAATGTATTGCTCTACAATAGCTTTTAATAATTTATCATGTCTAATCTCCATATGAAGTATTATAAAGCAAATTAGCACTCTATGTCAAGGAGTGCTAAAAATACGCATTTTCCTCTTATTTTACTCACGTCTTAGGGCTGTAATAGGGTCCAACTCAGCGGCTTTTTTGGCTGGATATGAGCCAAATATCAGGCCTACCAAAGTGGAGAAAACTAAAGACACAAAAATACCAATTAAAGATATGCTAAAAGGCCACACAAAACCATAACTATTGGCAATGATATATACCAAGTAGGTCACTATTGTGCCAACAATCACGCCACCTACCCCACCCAAGATTGTGATAATCACTGCTTCTGTCAAAAACTGCCGTAAGATATTTTTTTTGGTAGAACCAACGGCTTTACGCAAACCAATTTCAAATGTGCGCTCAGCAACTGTAGCATACATAATATTCATGATACCGACTCCACCGACAATCAAAGAAACCATAGCCAAAGCAATCAACAAAAGTGTCACTCCACCAATAATAGTATTTAATATGTTCACTGCATCAGCCATAGTAGAAACCTGAAAATCATCACGCTTGGGATCTGTGATATCGTGTCTATCGCGCAATATAGCTATAATCTCATCTTTGGTTTCTTCGCTTTTTTTGACATCAATCATCTGAGCGCCGACTGATTGTATGTAGTTGACGCCCAAAATCAATTTTTGAGTAGTCTGTAATGGAATATAAGCTAAAGTATCATAATCAAAAAATAGCACTGTACCTTGTGATTCCATAACACCAATGACTTTATAATTCATTTTATTGATTTTGACGTTCTGGCCCAAGGCTTCACTACTCCCAAATAAATCTTCTTTGACTTTACTGCCCAGGACTATCACCCTGGCCATATTGTCATCTTCTTCCTTGGTATAAAAACGTCCTTCAGCCAAATCAATAGTGCCCATCTCAATATATTCGCTACTGACACCAAAAATAATAGTCTTTTTTACATTACCTTCCCAAGATAATAAATCTTGAGCCATCACATGTCCATAACTTCTACTAATATTTGGTATCTTATTAATAGCTGCTCTATCATCCAAAGTCAGTGTAGTAATGACCACACCAGTAGCCTGTGAAGAAACTCCTCCACTTTCTTGAGGTACTCTAGTTTCTGCTTGGATCAAATTGGAGCCAAAAGAAGCCAATTGACCATTGACCAATTTTTTCATGCTATCACCAGCAGAGACTATAATCATGACCGAAGAAATACCAATAATAACACCTAAAACTGTCAAAAGAGTACGAATCTTATTGATTCGTAAAGTTCTAATGGACATTTTTATAATTTCTCTATATGTCATTATTCGTATCTTAACGCATCTATTGGATTAAGTTCAGCGGCTTTTTTGGCTGGATACCAACCAGATAGCAAGCCGACTAAAAATGTAAAACCAACAGCCAAAACTACAGACTGCCAAGTAACTACAAAATCCCAAGCATAGCCTAAATAATTAGCCACTACACTCACCAACCAAGAAATAAGTACTCCAAAAAATATACCAAATAAACCACCGACCATACTCAAAACAATAGTCTGTACCAAAAATTGTATACTAATATCACGACGACGAGCTCCGACTGCTTTACGTAGACCAATCTCACGAGTACTTTCATTAATTGAAACAAGCATGATATTCATAATACCGATACCACCAACAATCAAAGATATGCCAGCAACCATAGCCAAAAAATAGCTCAAAGCATTGGTCAAAGAATTCAAAGTATCCAAAGCCTGTACCTGAGAACGCACAGTAAAATCATCTTGCTCAGGATTACTGATATTATGACGCTCACGTATGACTCTCTGAATACTATCAATCGCTAAATCCATATCAGTATTTGGAGCCACCTTAAAACGTATGACATTGACATAGTTGATGCCAAGCATAATTTTTTGTGCAGTATTGAGTGGTATAAAAACTTGATTATCTTGGCTTTGAAAAAAAGTACTACCACGACTTTTCATAACACCGATGACATCAAAATTTTCTTTATTTATTTTGATATGAGCACTCAGTGGATCGCTATTATTAAACAAGGCTTCAGCTACTTCACTACCTAATACCACTACACGAGCGGCGGAACCATCTTCTTCTTCACTAAAAAAACGACCTCGCGCGACATCGGTAGCTTCCACAGCCAAATAACTAGGAGTAACTCCAGCAAAGCTAGTGTCTTTTGTCTGATTTTGCCAACTAGCAGTCGCTGAACCACGCACATAAGCTGTAAAATTTTCTATCTCTGGAACTTGGGCCACAACTGCCTGTCCATCAGAATATTTTAGTGTAGTAATATTAATACCCATCACCGAGGCTGGTGGACCATTTGATTCACTAGCGCCAGGTAATACTCCTATCAAATCAGAACCAACGCCTTTGATCTGGTTGACTACCAAACTCTGTGCTCCAGCGCCCAAAGATATGATGATAATCACCGAAGAAATGCCGATAATAATACCTAGAGAAGTCAAAAACGAGCGCATCTTATTACGCTTTACCATAGCCCAAGTAGTGATGACTGGATGCCAATCAAAATGCATACTTTGTTTAAAATTGATACTAGGTGATTATTTTACTAACTCTGTTTTTTCAGCAATGATTTGATCTTTGTTTTGCTCATCACTGACAATTTCGCCATCTTTGATACGTACTATACGCTGAGCATGTTTGGCTGTATTGGTTTCATGAGTGACCAATATGATAGTGTGTCCTTCGGCATTTAGCTTCTGCAAAATAGCCATAATCTGCGTACCAGACTTGGAATCAAGATTACCAGTGGGCTCATCAGCAAAGATAATATCAGGATTATTGACCAAAGCTCTAGCAATAGCCACTCTTTGCTTTTCTCCTCCAGACAATTGATTGGATAAATATTGTGATCGATGACTGAGCTCTACACTGGCAATAGCCTGGTCAACCTTCTTCACATCCACCGCTTCACCAGAATACAATAATGGCAAACGCACATTTTCCCAGACTGATGTTTTGGGTAATAAATTAAAACTCTGAAAAATAAAACCAACTTTTTTATTACGATACACGGCTAAAGTATCATCATCCAAAGAAGATACATCCTTGTCTTGAAAAATATATTTACCGCTAGTCAAAGTATCCAAAAATCCTAGTATATGCATCAAGGTAGACTTACCAGATCCAGATGGTCCCATGATGGCTAAAAATTCGCCTTTGCTAATCTTTAAATTTATATCATGCAAAACCGGAGTGACCACCTCTTCGTTGGTATAATCTTTTTGTAGATTAATGAGTTCTATCATTTTATTTAGCGTTTTTTATAGAAATAATGACTTTGTCACCAGCTTCTAAACCAGAAGTGATCTCCCACAGACCATCGTCACCCTTGAGACCAACTTGCACTTCTTTTTCTACTGGCTTATCATCTTGTAAAACCTGCACAAATCTCACGTCACCACGAGCTGACACAGAGCGTGATGGCACTACCAGCACTTCATCTTTACTATTAGTCAATATAGTGAGATTGGCGGTCATGCCTGATTTTATCTTATCGTCTTGGACATTGAAGCCAACTGTCACTTTGTAATAAATGACCTCACTAATCACTGTAGAAGCTGGATCTATAAATGTCACAGTGCCAGTAAACACTTGATCATTACCAAAAGCATCCAAAGTAATATCTACCGTATCACCAACTTTGAGCTTGGTAATATCAGATTCTGGTACATCTACTTTAATCTGAGTAGCACTCAAGCCAATCATGGAGATAGCAGCTTGTGACATACTGGATTGCTCACCAACATCGACATTGATCTTGGTGACAATACCATCGACTGGGGCCTTGATCATAGTATCAGACATCAGACTATAATACCTGGCCAAAGTGGCTTCAGCCCGTCTAACATTGGCTCTTGCTATATCCAAATCAAATGATCTAGCTGGCGCTTTTTTCAAATCAAGACGAGCTTGGGCTAAATTAAGATTATTCAAAGCAGAAATCACACTATTATTAGCAGCTGTGATCTGACCTTGATAATATATTTCTTTGTTTCTGATATTACTGGCTGCTGACTGAGTAGTAGATATAGCAGTATTCAAAGCAGTACTCTGAGTATTCAAGCTAGCTTTCAAAGTAGAAATGACTGTCGGCGTGTAAACATTAGTAGTCACCGTAGCTAACATAACATTATAAGTATTGGTCACTAAATCTGAAGTCAGTTCCAAGCTTTGCTTCAAAACATCCAAGGCTGCCAATATATCTGTTTGATCTTTGGTGTTTTTAGCTTTTTCAATATAGCTTGATAAACTATTCACTTGAGAGAGTACTTGATTGTACTGAATTTTGGTGTTGGTCAAAAATTGTACATCAGTCACGAATAAATATGTATCAGCATCACTATCCATGATAGCGTCATTGACCACATCCAAAGAATACTGAATAGTAAAATATTTATCACTCAAAGTATTCAAACCTACTGTTTTATAATTATCCATCTCCTGATTGCTCGTCAATTGCAAATTACTCTGCGCATCTAGAGCAGTCTGATAAGCGGATTTGGCATTATCAAGCTCCCTTTGAGTCACTTCAATATCTTCGCTGCTAGCCCCGGCTATTAGCTGAGCCAAATTACTTTTGGCCACATCTACTGCGGCTTGGGCATCGGCTACTTGTGAGGCCACATCACCAGCTGATAATCTAGCCAAAATTTGGTTAGCTTTTACCTGATCGCCAACCTTGACTAGCATAGCCCCTACACGTCCACTAGCAGCAAAATTAAGATTGATATCATCAGCTGATTCTACAGTACCAGTCACCTCCACAGTTTGTTTTAAATTTTTGATGACAGCGTCCTCTGTGGTATAAACTGGTTTATTTTTATTTATAGCACCAATAACTACAAAAACCACAATTAACACAACAACTAGCAGTGGTATCCAATATCTTTTTTTTTTGAGCTTTAAAAATAATGTTTTCATCTCTTTAGAAATTTATCTAATAAATATAATTTTAATATCTAGGCTAAGACCTCTATATAACATATTAGCACTCTATATTATAGAGTGCTAATATTTTTTTGTCAATTTAATAAATTAAGCAAAAACATTATTAAATAAACATAAATTGTGGTAATAAAAACTATCTAACAACTTCAATATTTTGAGTATTATAACTGTCGCAAGCACCAACTATCATTTTACCAGTGGACTCTCTATAGAAATAATAGCCACTATTTCTGGCATCAGTGCCATAGGAAAAATTTGGATCTAATGGTATCTGACCCATGTAGCCGTTGGTCACTAAAGCTGATAAATCGATCAAAGCTGTGGTGGTAGTTGGATTACCTTTAGTAACTGTCTGGCATGTAGCAAAGGCCGTTCCACCAGTAGTAGTAGCAATGGAGTAAGTTACACCAGATGTAGGAGAAGGAGTGGTGGTGGGATGCGTACCACCGTTATCAGCCAAATAAGCACTATAAGCGTCTGCTATAGCGGTCACATCAGACCAACGTCTAGCATTATTAGCGTCACCTACTCTTTTGGCTGGATTGATAGCCACAAATGTAGCGGCAGCTAGCAAGGCAATGACTGCTATGACGATGATTAACTCTATAAGAGTAAAACCTTTTGTAAATTTTTTTCTCATATTTTTTTATTTAATATTATAAATTTTATCTGACTAAAACTGGATAATTTGTTCCATATTTTTTACACGAGCCTATTTTTAACTTACCAGAATCTTCGCGATACAACCAATATAAAGTATTATAACCATTAGAGCTAGTATATAAAGGATCTTTCGGAATCTGCCCAATATAGCCATCATCAATCAAAGTATCTAAAACCAAAAAAGCTGATGTTGTAGTAGCATCACAACCAGCTGTACCACTACCACCAGTAGTAGTAGCTAACATATAAGTCACACCGCTAGACATTGTAGAACTTGGTAATGAGCTATTATTATCTGCTAGATAGGCCTGGAAGGCATCAGCTACAGCTGATAAATCCTGCCACCTAGTGGCATCTCCTGCATTACCTACTCTCCTTGCTGGATTGATAGCTACGAATGTAGCAGCAGCTAGTAAGGCAATGATAGCAATAACAATAATCAACTCAATTAATGTAAACCCTTGATTTTTATTTTCCATGTAAAAATATAATAATGTTTATATTATAACATGTTTTTGTATTTTAAGACAGTATCTTATTTATCCACAAGCCTTATTTATTAGCAATAGTCATATTGACCTGCAAATTGGCTTGTTGATTATTGACATCAATACTTTTGATTGTGTAATTAAATGATTTAATGTCCAAATTAGCAGCCTTTTGCCTGTCATTAACTACTGGTAACTGACTGGTCAAAATATTTTTGATATCAGTCTGATTGATAGCCAAAACTTGAAAGGTAGCTGTAATATTGATAGCCTGGCCTACTGTAAAATTTTCAATAGTTGGCTGAATATCATCGACGGTTGTATTGACAATAGCCGGTATCAAATACAAAACGCCCTTGCTATATTCCTTGTTCAGACCACCGAGCAATTGCGTAGTCATGTCAGCTAAAATATTTTTCTTGACCTGCTCATAGCTAAGTTCTGGATAATCCCTCTGCTGACTCAAGGTAAAAGGCACAAGCTGGGCATAGACAAAATCTTTAGCGCCAACTTTATTTTCCACTCCCACTACTACTGATTTGTCAGTAAAATCAAAACTAATTTTTGGATTAAGTAATGTTTTTATAGGACCACGCAAAAACCAAGCTGCCCCCGCTAAGCCAACCAAA
Organism: uncultured Gammaproteobacteria bacterium; assembly: GCA_964424615.1. GTDB lineage: Bacteria > Patescibacteriota > Patescibacteriia > UBA1558 > GWA2-36-10 > CALMZN01. Next base: position 30,646 of record CAYRIU010000007.1, read on the forward strand.
ATAATAGCCACAATAAAATAAACACTAGTAATCACTTTTTTCCAAGTAGCTTCTTCTACTTCTGCATCATTGACATCATCACTATTGCCCTCTGAGGCATTATTTTTTTCCTTGTGAGCTTTATCAGCTAATAAACCTAATTTGTTTCTATTGGCTTCATTAAAAAAATTGAGCTCGCTCTTGGTATGAGCTAGGCGAGCCAAGCCCAAAGCATTGATATACTTGGTAAATACAACTTGATCTTTATCTTTGTGTTCACTCAAAAAACTCTCACCAATAAAAGCTGGTACAGATAAATTGGCACTAAAATAATCCACCAATCCGCGCATCTGGGTCAGACCACCGATCAAAATCACCTGCTCTATTTTTAAATTAGACATCTGCTCCCAATAAACCACAAAACGCTTGATCTCATCGGTCAATGGCTGGAGTTGTCCCTGCAACATGAGCATCACTTCTCCGTCACCAGGTGCAGCAGTCAAGCCAACATCGCGCAATCTATTTTCGGCTTCAGCATAGCTAATATTAAATCTATTCTTCACAGCTACTAAAATCTCATTACCCCCAATGCCTATATTGATAGAAGATCGGATGCCACGTCCATCATAAATACTAGCAATAGTCACTTTTGATCCTAAATCCAAAAGTAAGGTGGTAGTTTTTTTGAATTTATCATGCAGACCAGCAATAGCAGCTATAGACTCGGTAGTAATACCAGCTACTTCTATATCCAAATCTTTAAATAATTTGATATAAGAACGCACAATGTCCATCTCGGCTGCTATATAGGTAAACTCCCTATGACTATTGTTGACCAAAAGCTCCTGAGAAGCAGTCAATAAATTATCAAAATCTTCTGGTATGGTCTCCTCTGCTTGATGCTGTATAGCTTCTGGTACTTCTTTGGATTTCAAAGCTTTTGGTATACTGATATTCCTAATAAAAGCCCTAGACTCTGGTATAGAAAAATATACCTTACTTGGATTTATGGGTCTGGGGTGACCATTTTTAAACATAGCTGATAGCGCATCTTTGAGCTTGTCTGCCTTTACTAGACGACCACCCTCGATAATATCTGGTGAAATCCTAAATCTAGAATAGCTATCTACACTAAAACCAGTGCCATGCTTCTTGAGGACAATAGCCTCAATAGAGGCATCTGACATATCTAGACCAATAATATCCTTGGACATTTTAAATACTTTACTTCTTAATTCACCCCGTTGAATAGTCCCGCTAGGCGGGACTACCGCCAAAAAAATATTTTTAATTATTTTATTTTTATCATTAAATAATTAACTCTTCTATCACCAATAGTATTTAGGTGGCGGTATTCAACAGGGTAAATTATAACATTTTTCAAAAAATAAAAAAAGTTGGCTCAATAACCAACTTTTTATGATTATATTATATAATAAATAAAACACTTGTATTACATACTAGGACAAATTTTAGTACAACCACCACAATTGGCATTGCAATAACCACCACTACAACCAACTGGTCCGGAGTGTGGGGTACCAGCAACGCCACATTCTGGGCCAGTATAGTCACACACCTCCGTCCTAGATACAGTACCATTACACGTATCGTTGCAATAAGTGCCATTCTGCTTGATACCATCACCACACACTTCGGCACCATCATCACAAGTCTCTGTCAAAGTGATAGTAGCTGTACAAGTAGAATTGCAATGATTACTACCGCTTTCTACAATAAGATTACCACAAGTTTGAGTTTCATCTGTAGTATTGCCATCATCACAGACTTCTGTGCCTTCTATACTGCCATTGCCACAGACCTGACAAACTCCACAATCACCACCGCAAGTACTACAGCTTTCTGTGGCATTACATATGCCATCACCACAACAAGAATTGTTCAAACAAGTACCAGCAATATAATCCTTGTGTGACTGAATAAAAAATGGCGAACTAGAAACATTGACTAGCATCACTACCGACTTACTCCAAGAGCCTACAGCCGAAGTAGTGGTAGCTGTAGAGGTAACTGTCTTAAGACCAGCATCAGTAGCAGAAATCTTATAAGAACAACTAACACCACCAATGTCAATAGAATAATCACCAGATGCACTAGTAGTAGAAGCTATCTGCCACATAGCATCACTCAAACAAGCATCAATATTGTACATCACATCATCAGACTCTAGAGTATGATAATTAGCGATATTATTTGAAGTATTGACCATAGCGATGATCACACTGGAGACAATAAAAATAGAAGTGATCATAATCACAAAAATCAACGCTACAAACCCATTATTATTTTTTCTTAAATTATTTATCATAATATTAATTTGCTCCCTGAGATTGTAGAGCCCAAATCTCTGAATTTGATAAAGCTCTATTATACAAACGTAATTCGTCTATAGTGCCAGCAAAATGATCACCAATATGCGGATAGTTGCTAGTAGAATCATTGACCAAGAATGGCAGACTAGAAGCTGTAGTTGTACTAATATTGCCAACTCCTTTTTCATAGATCAACATTTTAGCACTATCAGTAGGTAGATCATATACGACAGTAATATTGTAGACGGTGGCGTCAGCTAATATAGAACCGGCATCCAAAATATTAGAGCAAGTTGTGCCATTACACAAAGTAAAAATTACTTGCCCAGCATCTTCATTATTCAATAAATAATAACCCTTTGAACTACCATTAAATTTATTTATAATACCATGCTCTGAGGCATCTGGTGCATCAGTCTTGACCCAGGTGGATATGGTAAAACCATTACCAAAATTGAATTGTTCTGGATTATTAACATAACAATAATCAGAATCTGCAGGATCAAAGTAAAAAGCATTGGTACTGCCATCTACCAAACCAGTAACAGATGTTGGACCACCAGTGCCAGTGCAAATCAAATTATAACCACCCACCTTATCTGTGGCTGCACTAGTATCTGTATCATCAAACTTGTACCAGCTGACTAAGCCATTTGGCTGCTCATTGCGCATATCAGCAGTACTAGTAGCCTCTGAGCTAGCTCGCAAGCTAATCTGATCAGATGAAGGTAAAGTGACCTTGAGATGAGTAGTGACAGTGCTATAGCTATTGGCTGTGGTAGAAGCTGTAGAAGTAGAAAAATCCAGATTAGAATTGGTCACTATCACTTCTGGGCCAGTCAAAAAATAAGAATTATCCGCACTAGCTGCGCAGGCATTGTATTGACCATTGTTGGCAATATTTGGATAACAAGTCATCTTAAGGCGATTATTTACTACTGTAATTTTTACTCCCCCACCTCTCTCTACACACACGCCTGGTAAATAATTATCATCTTCAAAATACAAAGCTAATATTGGTGGATTGACATTAAAATTAGAGCAATCTCCATCTATATCTTTGAGTAAACCATCGGCATTTCTGATCAAATAATTAATAGTAGATAAAGCAGAACGTCTATTACGAGAAGCGTCTATATTAGCACTGATCTTGGCAGTCGTATTACCCATAGTCAAAGCAAAATCTACAACCGCCGAAATCACAATACCAACAATAGCCAAATAAATAATAGCTTCTACCAATGTAAAAGCAGCTAAAGATTTTTTTTGACGCAAAATATTATTTTTTAAACATACTTTCTTGAACATTGATAAAAAAATTTAACGGTAATTGAGGCGCAATGAATACAAGGTAGCTGTTTCCGAATTATTATTACAGGAAGTCAAAGCTAATCTATATCTAAAATATCTCAAGTTATTCAAAGAAGCTGGAGTGCTGCTGGTAAAATTTGACGCACTACTATCGGCAAATGCTTGACTATTATAAGTAGCAAAAGAATTGTCATTGCTACCCTCTAGTGTCAAGGTCAAAGAACAACCACTAGGTATACTTTGAAAAAGTTTGATACTATTCAAAACTTTGTCACTAGAACCAAGATCAATAATAGAAGATACTAAGCTACCAGGCGAACTATACAAAGAAGCATTGGACTCTGAACCAATAGAATAAAAAGTAGAAGTAGCAGTCATGTTATTGTACTCTGTCTTGATCCAACCAGCACTACGCAAAGTTTTGGAAACACGCACTTCATCAATACCACCCTTAAAGAAATAACTACTAGAGCTCCAATCACGACCAATGTACATATTATTTGAAGTGCCTATAGAATAGGAATCTGTAACAGCCGCTTTACTATTATCTGCGTTACCATTAACGTAAAATTGATAACCAACACTTCTATCATTAGTCAAGGCAATATGCGTCCATATATCTTCTGTCAAAGCATTTGTTGTATAAACATCACCTAAGTCAACGCTACCAGATCCTGCCATAAATTGTAGTTTATCTCCTGCTCCTTGATGATAGCGTATATTCCAACCTTCAGCTATAGTGGCATTACCATTACCTTTATATATAGGACAAGAATAATCCGTACCCGTAGAATCCGGCTTGATCCAAAATTCTACAGTAAAATCACTGGTTCCTTGCTGATTATCAGCATTATTAGTGATAGTCTGATAGTCATAACTACCATCATAAGTTTGACCATGACCAACTTTACCATTTGATTGTAAGGGGCCATTGGTAACATACTTGGTAGCATCATTAGTATTAAATTTGCTATTTCTATTTTTAGTGGTGCTAGCCACATTGAGTGTCACTAGATCATCCAGATGCTGAACTACTTGATAATTACTATCCCAAACGCTAGATACACGCTCCATAGGAGTAATAATGTGGCTATTACCATAAAACATATAAATATCAGTATTCGTAATACTAGATAGAGATGGTATGCGTACATAAGCCTCTATTTGTCCTGTACTGGAGCTATAAGATACTAATTCATGATCCAAAAGTGTGGTCTGATCATCAGCGGTAAATAAAATATCATAACCCTTGTCACTCTGTATTCTGCCACCATTGGTCACTGTTTTCAGGTAACTTTGTATTTCTGAAATCAAAACCGGAAAACTACTGTGTGGACCACTCTGCACTTGACTACTATTGATAGTAATTTTTCTTTGATAGCTAAAAGAAGTGGGAGTAGGACGTGTCTCTGGACGAGAAATAAAATACATACGAAAAACATAACCAGTACTATTATACTCTAAAAAGAAAAAACCACCCTGAGCACTAACATATCTAGCATAATGATGTGGCCAGGTAGTCATGGTAGAAGCATAAGTCGAAGTATCAGAAGTGACACTGGTGATATTCGTAGGATCAGATACATCTAGGGCGTACATATTGGCTTCGGTAGTACTATAAGTAATGACAGTACCATCACCATCATATATCAAACCAGACGAACTAAAGGTAGCCGGAACATCATAAGTATCAAGTAAAGTAAAACTACTACCTGTATCCCTCACTGTTTTGACTTCTGCGCTAGTTTCTTCTGTAGCTATAGCAAAAGTATTACCACTACCTGAATTACCTAAATAAACTAAATCATTAGTATGAGCGGAACCAGTATACTTATAAACCAAACTAACACTAGCCGTATTGGAAATATCCCACTTACTAATAGAATAAGCAGAATTTTCTCCAGTTACATACAAATAAGGTGTAGCTCCGCTCTCATCTAGCCACATATTATGTGGAGTGGTACCCCACTGTTGCCAAGCAGAAGATACTAGGTTACCTTGAGATGAGTTGCCAGCTAAGTCTCCAGTCAATGTAGAGCCATCAGCTGATATAGTAAATGAATATAAACCACCATAAGCGCCCGTAGCTAATAATTTGGTTTGAGCTGCGTTGATAGCTATATCCATAATCCTATTACTAGCCACAACATCAGTGGTATTGAGTGTCTGCACAATAGTCTGAGTATATAAATCAATCACTTGGATAAACTTAGCACCATCACTAAATGGTCCTCTGCCAAGATAAGCATAGTGTCCGTTGGGATGAATTTTACAAGAATAAATCTCTTCAGCTATGGTCATATTCCACAAAAGATTAATTTTGTTCTCTCGGACATTGCTAATATCGTAGGCTGAAATACCAAGGCCACTACCACCACAAGCATACATAGTATCTCCGTCTGGAGAAGTATCCATGGCATAGTTCGTTGGCCAACCACCAGTGATAGCAATATAAGTCTCTGGTGATAAATCAGCCCAATCACCAAAACTGCCATTACTCGCTGACTGCAAGGCCAAAGAAACCTGACCAACAGTAGAGGTGCTCACATTGCTATAGGAAGATGAGGCAGTGATCATACTAGCCCAAAATTCATTGGCTGTGGTCCCAGACCAATCAGTCTGCTCCCAAGTTTTACTGGACCAATTGGTATAAAATGTAGTCAAAACATAATCAGCTATGCCAGTACCAGAAACTGTGACTGTCACTTGCTTGGTATCTGGGTCATCTGTGCCACCAGAAGCCACGATAGACCCAGCACTATTACGCTGCACATCACTGACTACAATCACCCTAGTCAAGCCATTTGATATATTACTAGTGCCACTAAACTCCCACAAACCATTGTTTTTCTGCACTCCTCGGGGACTGCCATCAGCAGCTGCCACGATAGTTTGCCAGCCATTGTCCCTGATACTACGAGTAGCCTCCATACCCTCTTGGGCAAATTGGGCAATAGCTTGCTTATCACCAACACCAAAAAAATTTTTATAAGAAGTAGTAAAAACATAAACAACTCCCGAGGCCAAAATAGAAAAAATAGCGATAGCTACAATCAGCTCTACCAGAGAGAAGCCTTGTATTTTTTTTAATATTTTTTTTCATGACTAATCACCATAATATACTAATCCTGCTGGAGTAGTACTGACTGTTTTTTGTTCACTCACTGTATTGACCAAGATAATAGCCTGCTCTGGCATTTCATAAGCCAAAGTAGTAGTACTCAACCAACCAGCTACTCTAGAAAAATAAAATTCATTTTGCTGATCACTGTTGGCTAAAGACACGCCATTTTTCAAATCAAAAATACTATCATAAGAGCTGTCCCTCGTATCATAGCTCCTGCCTTTGAATACCACTACACAGTCACCGCTATTGAGACAGGCTGAATTATTATCCAATACCTTGACACCCCAATCGTCGGAAAAATATCCAGTCACAGCATAATTTCTAGCTTTGGCAATATGATCGACTACCGCTTTAGCGCTAGCGTCCAAACTTTTTTCTTGAGTACGACTACCCAACAAAGAAGCACCAGAAGACAACAAAATCAACATAATAGCCACTATCAACAAAACTTCAATCAAAGTAAAAGCTCCTTGGGGCAATATACCTTTTAGTCGATATTTATATATTTTTTTTATAAATAAATGCACAACAATTAACACGTTACATTTTAGCCACCGCCTGATAATTCCATCAGTTTGAAGATTGGCTGGATGATACCAATAGCCACCACACCAACTACCAAACCAATGACAATCAATAAAGCCGGCTCCAAGATACTGGAAAAATTCTTGGAAGCATTGTCAACATCTTCTTCATAAAAATCAGCTAGATAATCAAGTACATCGCTCAAATTACCAGAGTTTTCACCGACTCTGATCATACGATACAACATAGGTGGAAAATATTGTCTATTAGCCATAGCATCAGATAGTGAATTACCTTTCAAAATATTATGATAAACTATGGTCAGCTGCTCTCTATAGACAGCGCTAGTCAAAGTATCTGATACTATTTTGAGAGCCTGATCAATAGTGATGCCACTATTCAACAAAGAGCCCATAGTACGACAATACAAAGCTAAATTCATTTCACGAATAATGTGACCTGCCAAAGGGATTTTCAGATAAAAATAATGTAGCCACAATCTAGTATTATAAAATCTCTCCATAATCTGTGCTGCTACTACCACTCCCACTACCACAGCAATAATCACCCACCAATAACTACTCAAAAAAGCAGAAGATGCTTGTAATAGCTTGGTCAGTGGTGGCATATTGTCACCCAAGGCAGCAAAAAAACCTTGTAATTTTGGCAACACCAAAGTAGATACCATGGTCATCAAGCCTAACACGGCAATCAAAACTATAATTGGATAAATAGAAGCCGCTTTTATTTTACTACGTAGCTCATATGTTTTGTGTTGCTGGACAGCCAAAATTTCTAAATTTTTAGCTAGTGTACCAGATGATTCACCGACAGCTACCATATTCACAAAAAGATTGTTAAAATCTTTGGGATACTTTTTCAAAGCACTGGCAAAAGAATTACCTTTGCGCACTTCATTGAGCAAGCCGACCATACGATCATGCACCAATGGTGAAGCACCATCAGCCAAAACTTCCAAAGCAGCGTCAATAGACATGCCAGATTTTATCATCACTGAGAGATGTTTGGACATCATGACTCTGTCCACCAAGCGCATAGAGCCGATAATAATCTGCTTTTTGGTTATATTTTTTTTGTCTTTGCTATATTGTTCTAGAGAAACCAAAGTCCCCTCCTGCAAAGCTAAACGATTGCGAGCTTCTTGGATATTAGCCGCATCCATTTTGCCTTTGACGATCTTACCTTGATTGTCAGTGAGTTTATAATTAAACTGCATATTTATTGTTTAGTCACTCTAAATATTTCCTCAATGGTTGTCTTGCCAGAAAATGCTTTCATAAATCCGTCCTCTAGCATAGTCACCATACCATTGGCTATGGCTAGTTTGGTTATCTGATCAGAATCTGCGCGAGCCACAATCAGCTCTCGAATATTTTCTTCTATTTTCAAAACTTCAAAAATACCCAAACGGCCAGTATAGCCAGTGTGATTGCAAGCATCACAACCCTTACCTCGATAAAGACGCACTTCTTTGACTTGGCTAGTATTGATAAATTTATCAATATTGATTTCTTTTTTTATATCTGCTATTTCTTGTTCAGACAAAATATAGCTATAAATACATTTCATACATATCTTCCTGACCAATCTTTGACCAATAATCACATTGACAGTAGAAGCTACCAAAAATGGCTGTATCTCCATATCAAGTAGACGTGGCAATGAGGTAGCAGCATCATTGGTATGCAAGGTAGACAAGACCAAATGTCCAGTCATAGCTGAATTCACAGCGATACCAGCAGTTTCATTGTCACGAATTTCTCCCACCATTATAATATCTGGATCTTGACGCAATAACGAACGTAAACCAGCAGCAAAAGTCAAATTAGTAGCTGGATTGACCTGCACTTGATTGACGCCATCCAAGCTATACTCTACTGGATCTTCGATGGTACAAATATTGATATCACGTTTATTGAGAATCTTGACCAAGGCATACAAAGTGGTGGTTTTACCAGAACCAGTAGGTCCAGTGGACAGGATCATACCGTATGGCTTATTGATAGCTTCATTGACTACTGCCAAATCTTTTTCATTCATACCTAGCTCTTCTAGGGTAAAAAATTTACCCTGAGAAGACAAAAGTCTCATAACTACTTTTTCACCATGAACAATTGGCAGAATAGAGACTCTGATATCTAGCTTGATATTTTCTACCTCTGTCACAATCTTACCATCTTGAGCTGCCCTAGTTTCATCAGTACGTAGTTTGGCTAAGATTTTTATCCTAGTGACTATCATGTCCAAAATATTTTTTGGTAAATTCATGATGTCATATAGTAGACCATCAATACGAAATCTAATAACAATTTCTTTTTCTGTTGGTTCGATGTGAATATCAGAAGCATGATTCATAAAACCATAGTTGATAATATCATCTACCAATCGGATGACAGATACATCTTCCCTAGAAGCACCCTGGGCTTTGATAGCGTTTTTTTGGATGTTGCTGACATACTCAGTCTGAATACTCTTTTTGTATAGACGCAAAGCATTTTCTAGTTCGCGATCTGTGGCGTAGTATGTCAAAACTTTGTCGCCCAATTTTTTTTCCAAAGCCTTGACCATCGGATAATCAAATGGATCAGCCATGGCTACATGAGTGCCTTCGGTATCTCTTTTGAAAATAAGCATCTTTTGCTTACGAGCGACTATCTCTGGCAACTGAGTCAAAATCTCTGGCTTGATATTTTCCTTAGCCAGATTGACATATTTTACATGTAAATTGTTGGCTATCAACTGTCCTATTTCTTGTGCCTTGATGAGTTCCTGCTCAATCAAAAAACCAACAAAATCTATTTTTTTCTCTCGAGAAGTTTTGAGAGCTGTATCCAAAACATCAGGCTTGATCAAGCCGTATTTGCTTATGATTTGATAAACCTTCTCATCGGTCACTATGGACATAATTATATTTTCTCTGAATTATTTTTGGCTTGTTTACTCTGAGTCTTAGAATTCAAATATTGATTGATTTTTTCGACCAGTATACCCAGAGTAATATTATCTTTAATCAAATAATCCACTGCTCCTAGATCCACGCCTTTTTTCTTGTCATCCTCTTGACCAAGATTGGATAATATAATCACTGGAATATTTCTAGTTTTGGGATTTCTTTGCAGTTCCGTCAAAACCTCAAAACCACTTTTCTTGGGCATGATCATGTCCAAAATAATCAAATCAGGATCTTCTAGTTGAGCTTTTTCCAAGCCTTCTTCCCCGTCTTGAGCCAAAACTACATCAAAATTCTTTTCTTTGAGCTCGGCTTCATAAACTTTGCGCAAGAAGTTGTCATCATCAACAAATAAAATCTTGGGATTTGGCATATTTATAAAAGATTATTGACGTCTAAAATTAAATTAACTCTACCAGAAGAAGATATAGCCAAACCTTTAAACTTTGGCAATAACTTCATGATGCTAGGATTTTTTTTCATCACCAATTCGCTTTCTTTTATATTACTAGATATTGGCAAGGCATAAAGATTTTTTTGAATATTCAAAAACAATACATATTTAGCTGGAGCTTTGATCTCTAGTGGTAATATAGAATGTAAATTCAATAATTTGATTCTTTTTTTATTATAAACAAAATATTGATCATTGCTAAGATTTTTGATCTCTGGCAATTTGACTACTCTATCCACATAAGACATCGGTATAGCCAAAGACCAGTCACCAAGCTGCCAAGCAATGCTCCTAAATATAGACAATGGCAATGGCAAATGTAAAATAAATTTAGTGCCTTTATTCAAAGTACTACTGACCTCTACCTGACCATTGAGCTTGCTCATCCTATCTTTGACTACACTCAAGCCTACTCCTCGACCACCATGGATGTCCATATTCTTTTTGCTGGACATGCCTGTATGAAAAAGCAAACTTGGTATATCAATCAATTTTAATTTGCGACTTTCTTCCACGCTGATGACACGCTTGTGTACAGCCAAAGCCAAAACCTTTGACCAATCAATACCACGACCATTGTCACTGACTGTGACGACCAACTCATCAGCCTCCAAAACCGCATTCAAAACTATCTGCCCATTTTTTTGACTAGATTTGATACCATGCACAATAGAATTTTTAATCAACTGCACAATAACCTCTAACAGCTCATCCAATATAGACTTGTCTAGTGATATATCATTGTGTTCTATGACCAGGGTAGCATTTTTGTGCTCATCACGGGCAATAGAGCGTACTAGATAAGGTAAATTGGAAAATACCTGCTCCAAGGGCAAAATACGCATCCTCTCTAGTTCACGACGCAAATTATTGGCCAGAGTATCAGCTGTCACAACATTGGAAAGAATTTGGCTTTGTCCAGTCTTTATGGCCGCACCTTTGATACTCATGATATTGACCAGAAGATCATCCAACAAATTTTGTATTTTATCCAAATCTCTAGCTGCCACAATCATCTCTGTGCTTTCATGCGGAGCAACTAGCTCATCACCAATATGCTTAGTGTTTATTTTATCTGTCTTTTTTATTTTGACTGGAGACTTTAATATTTTTTCTAAATCAGCAATAGCTTGCTTAAAATCCAACTCCCCGCCACCCTGACTAATATGTTGCAAATTGGCATGCAAAGTATCCAAGGCACGAAATATGAGATCTAGACTATCTTTATTGACCAACAGAGTGCCATTGATCATAGCCTGGACCAATGACTCGACCTGATGCACATACACTATAGTATCCTTGTAACCCATAGTAGCAGCCGAACCTTTCATAGCATGCAGGATGATAAATAGGGTCTGTAAATATTCGGAATTTTTAGGATTTTTTTCTAACAAAAGTAAAACATCAGCAATGGATTTAAGCTGCTCTTGAGTGCTTGATAAATACAAATCTTTATATTTCTCACTAAACATAAATTTTCAATGTAGAAAATATCTGCTCTATCTCTAAAATATAAATTTTTTGCTTAGCAACTTTAATATACTTTTGCAAAATATTTTTTGTTTTTTCCGTAAAAATTTTATTAGCGGATATTGTATCCATGCCTTGGTCAACTATCAAGGCATAAAAATCTCCTTTGTAGCTAAACAATAAACATTGGAGATTGGTCGGCATTTTCCAATTACACCCCAAAAATTTATCAGTGCGTAAAACAGTCACCAGATGTCCATTGAGATAAGAAACTCCAGCTATATATTTATTATTGATGGGCAGTGCCGACAAATGCTCACAACTAAAAAATTGACTATCTGCATTCAAGGGCACGGCCAATATTTTATCAGCCAATTGAAAAGTAATAAATTGTTGTTTTTTAGCTGTCATATTAATTTTTACCCACCAAATCACTCAATGTATCTGTGACCTTGTTGAGAGCTATAGATGATTTGTTCAAAGACCTAGTGACCACTAGCTGCTCACCTATGACCTTGGCTATATCATCAGTTTGCTTGACTAGTAGTTTTGATTGCTGGGAAATATTGGAAATAACTTTATTCACCTGATTAGCATCCTCATAAGTCTTGTTAGTCTCTGTATTTACCACTTGGATATCATGAGCAATACTGTCAATATTATTACTAATCTTAGTTAAAAAATTTAATGTTTGACTAACAACGCTAATACTTTTATTTGTTTCTTGCCATTCATAGACAGCTGACTTCTTGGATTGGTCTATCTGTCTACGCATATCTTGAGCCAATGACTGTATACTACTAGCTGCCTGCTCACTGATATTATTGAGATCACGAATTTGTGTCACCAAACCAGCAAATTCTTCACTATAAGAAGCTTTTTTGGCTTCAATAGACATATTTAAGCTAAAAAATTTGGTAGTTTCTGCTACTGTCTCTACCCTCTGCGCTATCTCACCTACTTGTTGGGCATATTGATCCAAAGCTTGGCTCAATTTTTGTGTGTCGGTCAATAAATTTTTAACTGCTACCAAGCTAGCCAAAGCCTTTTCTGATTGTATTTTACCATCCTCTGCTAATTTATTAGCTTTACCAACACTATCAGTAGCTGCTCCAGTTTTGTGTGTGATCTCTACTAGAGAATGAACCATTTTGGACAATGACTGACTACCTGCTTTCAAGCCACTTTGTTGTTGTTGAGACGAAGAAGTTAAAAATTGAGAAATCTGATTATTGGTTTGACTAATATTTGACAAGCCTTGTATAGAGGTCAATAGTAAGCCTACTACCTTACTCAGTTCATTGACAGCTACTTGTGCTGGGGCTGTCACGTTCTTACTCAGACGACGAGTAGCGACTAGAGAAAGGCCAAAAACTAAAGCTAAAGAAACAAAAAGTCCAATCAAAATGTTAGCCGGCAAAACTCCCGCTTGCAGAAAGCCACGATATTGACTGGAGAGAGCAAAAGAGGCCAATAAAACAACCAACGGTAAAATAGATACCGCTACAAACCAAAGAATAAATTTCAAGTAAATTTTTGTTTCTACAAGTTTCACTTTTTTTGTTTTTCTTTTCCCTTTTGGTTAATTAAATTATAACATATTTTAGACCAAAAACAAAGAGCGCCTAATGTGCATAAGACGCTCTATGATTATGAGAATAAAAAGTCACTAGTTCCGTAAAAAATCTTCCAGCATATTTATTAGCTCTTGCTGTTTATCTACTTTGGCTTGCTCCAAATATGCATTTAGATCGGCAATCTGAGATTGATCAAAACTATTTTCACTGTGTTGCAAGTTCCAATCTTTCACTATACCAACATTGTGGGCAAATTCTTTGTAATCTTTAGTCAGCCAATAGACTTGTGCTAATTTCCAGTAAACATCACGAGAGTGTGGCGCTAAATCCCTAGCCAATAAGGCTTGTTCTTGAGCTTTTTCATATTCGCCTTTTCGCTGGTATTCTTTTTCTAAAGCAAATTTTATTTCTACTCTCCAGGGAGCTAATTTTGACATAGCTTCTAACAAATAAATATCTCTATCAATAAATGACTGATCAAAATTACCGACAAACTGATAAAAATTGGATAAAAACATGCCGGATCTGATATCCATTGGATATTTTTCATAATTTGATTCCAGATATTGACCAGTTAAATTCATAAATTCAAATCTAATATCATCAGTGGCATATGGATTACTAATAATCAAGCCCAAAATATCATTCAGAGATGCGGTTTTTTCTTTGTCACCTAACGGTACCATACCATATGATTTAATCCAATTATTCTTAACCATCTGAAAATCATCCGCAGTCTTTGCTCTTTGCGCCTCGGTAAATGTCTGAACAAAAATAATGTTACTCCTCCAAGGCTTCCAAGCCATATAATAAACTAAAGCAAAAGATAATAAAATTAATAAAATTTTTCTAAATAATAAATTAAAACGGTGTGTATTTAAATTTTCTTGCCAAGTTTTAAACCAAGACATCAGTCTAGATTGACGATCTATATCTGAGATGGTCAATGAAAATAAATAGGCTAAAATTAGATAAAAAACAACATTAACATTAAGATTGTCAAAGATAAAGAAATCTTGAACCAAAAAACTAATCAAAAAAGCTGCCCACAAAGATGGCATCACCCAAGTATCCCCTCTTTTGATCAGGCTACGTAAAATAAACAAAAGATAAATAAATATAGCAATATATAAACCAAAGCCTACTAAACCGCCATGGACCAAATGCTGGACCAAAATATTGTGCGGTCTATCAAACCATATCTCTGAGCCCATAGTTACAAAAATAGCCGAAGGGAAATACTTGTTAAAAGAGTCAGAAAAATTCTCCTCACCCCATCCGAGCAATGGTTTTTCTCTAAAAGAATATAAAATACTATTTTTCCAGATCATCAAACGTGATTGAGTGCTAGTATCAGTCAAAGATATATTGGCCAATCTAGAAAAAATTGGCACTGATTTTACCCAGGAGCTATCTTTTTGTACAAAAATCAAAGTAATAAACAGTAAAGCCGCTATCACCAAACTGATCACGGTATAATAAAATTTTTGCCTATTATGCCTTTCATAATATAAATATGCTGAGGCCAATAGAAGAGCAAAAAATACTAGACCCAAAAAAGCACCTCTAGTCTCAGTGGCTAATAAGATAACAATAAATATCACGATGCTAATGGCATAATAAAATGCTGACCAAGAATAAAAATTATGGTTTATAAATTTTTTAATCAACAAATAAGTAGCCAAAACTATATTCAAAAATAAATAAGAACCGACGTAGGCCGCATTACCTAAAGTACTAGATAAGCGTTGACCGCCAGCTGAGCTCATTAGAAAACTTACATTCAAAACCTGCCCCACAGCATACAAGGCAACCAAGACAGCCACAAACAATGAAGTCTTAAATAAAACCTGCCAATCCTCTGCCGTTTTATTAATACCAATCAAAACTATGACATACATCAAGATGTGATACCAATTGACTAGACCATCCATTCTTTCAAATGAACTCCAAAAACTAAAAAGAAAATGACCACCAAAAATACTAGAAATAGTCAAAGTCAAAATAAATAAGACAAACAAAATCAAACCTTTGTTAAATTTTGGCCACTGATAAGTATTTTTTATAACCAACCAAATATAAAGAGGAAATATGATATCAATAATCAGTCTAAAAAATATATTGCGAGGAAAAACAAAAGGAAAATATGCATCACCGTATATAATAAGCGGAGCAAACAAAATCAGCATTAAACCGCATTTGATCACTAATTTTAATATTGCATCTTTTCCTACAAAATGACTAGATAATTTTGACATATTTTAATTAATATTGATGATAAAAAAATTATTTTTCTTCGAGCGACCCTGAGCGAAGTCGAGGGAGAGTCGAGAGGTTATGCTTAGTTCTCGACTAGCTCGAACAAAAAACCAAAATTTGACAAAAACGAGCATTTATTATTATAATATAAAATAATTATAAAGACAAATCAATGAAAAAAGGACTATTATTATTAGGCGACATTTCTGTACTATACCTCAGTTTAGCACTAACCCTTTGGCTACGCTATGGCCACATAGATCAAGATCTGTGGAATAGGCATTTACTACCGTTTAGCATTATATTTGCTATCTGGCTTCTAGTCTTTTTTATCAATGGTCTATATGAATCTAAAAAAGTGCGTTTTGATTTTAGTCTCTATAGTCACCTCTTACAAAATCTCACTATCAATGCAGTTATAGCTACAGTTTTTTTCTATATTTTTTCCGATAATTTTGGCCAAATGAAGCCAATGACTATACTATTAATTTTATTATTAGTATACGCTCTATTATTTTTTGTCTGGCGTAAATCATTTTATACTTTGATTTCTAGCCGCTCTCTAGGAAACAACCTAGCCTTGATAGGGCTCAATGATGAATCATTGGCTTTGGCCGAAGAAATTATCAATAAACCACAACTTGGTTATCAATTGAAGTTAATCGTCAATCCGGATTTTGTCACTATACCAGAAAAATTCCAAATCATACCAGTCAGTAAAAACTTAATAGACCTAAAAAGTGAATTTCTAAAACATAAAATTCAAACTGTAGTGGTAGTCAATAATCCCAAATATGCCAGCGAAGTAGCTCGTTATCTATTTGAAAATATCAATCTAAAAATACAGTATTATAATCTAACTAATTTCTACGAAAAAATCATCGGCAAAATACCGTTGATGTTGCTAGAAAAAACTTGGTTTGTAGAAAATTTTAATGTACATAATAAAAATGGTTTTGCTATCAGCAAAAGATTTATTGATCTATTTTTTGCTAGTTTTTTTGGCTTGATATCACTTATCTTTATCCCCTTTATCATTATAGCTATAAAGCTAGAATCCAAGGGCAAGATAATATATAAGCAAGAAAGGGTTGGTCTCAATAATAAAAAATTTAATGTTTATAAATTCCGCACCATGCAAGAAAACGCTGAACAAAATGGTGCTGTCTGGGCATCTATAAATGATCCACGAGTGACTAAAATTGGCAAACTCATGCGTCGCACTAGATTGGATGAAATACCACAATTTTTCAATATACTCATTGGTAATATGAGCTTTGTGGGACCACGTCCTGAGAGACCAGAGTTTGTAGAGCAATTAAAAAAAGAAATACCTTTCTACAATGAAAGGCATCTCATCAAACCGGGCTTGACTGGCTGGGCTCAAATCAACTATCCCTATGGAGCATCGGTAGCTGATGCCAAAGAAAAGCTACAATATGATTTATTTTATATAAAAAATCAATCAGTGGCTCTTGATATCTCTATCATACTCAAGACTATCAATGCCATGTTTAATATTGCTTTGGGAAGATAATGATAAATAAAATAAAAAATAGAATCTATAATATATTACGCCAGAGTGAAAAATATACCCAAACTGATATGGTTTACTTAGCCAAAGGTGGTTTTTGGTTAACTCTTGGTTATGGAACAAATATATTAAAGGGGTTAATTCTTAGTATTTTGATGGCCAACCTGCTAGCCAAAGAAAGTTATGGATATTATAGATATATATTATCAATATTTAGTCTAGTGGGCATATTTTCCATAGGGGGAATGAGTACAGCCATTACTCAATCGGTAGCTAGAAATTTAGATGGCATATTTAAACAAGCAATAAAAATTATCCTAAAATGGTCATTACTAGGTAGTGTGGCGTTACTGGTGATATCAGCATATTACTTTAATAAACATAACCTAAATTTTACCTGGATTTTTATATTTTTAGCTTTACTATTTCCATGGTATTCAATATCTAGTTATTATGGTGCTATACTTTCTGGTAAAAAAAGATTTGATGTGCAGACCAAATATTTTACTATCTACTCCTTAATTACTTCAATTGTAATAATTACCACCATTTTATTAACAAGTAATGTATTTTGGATCATATTTGCCTTTATACTCTCTGATGGAATAGTTGGTGGATTCTTTACTTACAGAGCATCAAAAAAATATTTATTAAATGACAAAGTGGATCCAGATAGCTTAAATTATGGAGTCAAATTGTCACTCATAGGTATTATAGGACTTATAGCTCAAAACATAGACAAAGTAATATTACCAATACTCCTAGGCTTCCAAGAATTAGCTGTCTATTCTATAGCCTTGGTAGTACCAGAACAAATTAAAGTTTGGTTTAATAACTTTGGCACACTAGCTTTGCCAAAATTTTCGGAGCATAAACCAAGTAAAGAAATAAAAGAAAAAATTATAAAAGCTAGTTTTAAGGCTATGATCTTGGTATTTTTGATTATAATAATTTATTGGATAAGTGCCACTTGGATATTTAACTTAATATACCCAAAATATACTGAAGCCATAATATATTCAAAGGTACTGAGTCTATCATTATTAGCCATACCTTCATTTCTCATCAATAATTTCTTTAAAGGAAACAAAAGAAGTGATATTATACTAAAAGAAAATATATTTTATTCCAGTTTACAAATATTATCTGTGATAATATTTACTTACTTCTTTGGTTTGTGGGGACTAGTATTTGCTCGCACAATTACTAGATTGTTTACATTTGTATATGACATATACCTACTAAAAAAAATGCCTACATCTATATAATGTAGACATTTTTTAGTATAAATAAAATTACTTTTATTTTTTTTCTATTACATAAGTAGTGCCATAACCAAAATTTCTGAGAAACTTTATATTTTTATATCTATCTAAAAATTTTATTAATGGCAATAAAAACTGAAAATGTGGCAAACATAAAGAAGATGCCTCATATTCGATAAGTTTAAAACCATACTTTACAATCTTTTTTTGCATTATCCATGGGAATCTAAAAATATGCACTAAATCTTTATTACCGGTATAAAATTCATTCACACCCTCTCTCACAAATATAAGGGCTAACAACATTCTCAAAATACCAAAAGGTAAAGCAAAAATCATCCTCTTACCTTTATACCAAAAGGCTCCCCTGCCGACTTGAACTAATGAACATAAATTCATAATAGTTGGTATAGCTACTACAGCTCTATTCTTAGTAACACGCATCAATTCTGTCAAACCCTTATCAAAATTTGGTAAATGCTCCAAGACATGGGAGCTTACAACCAAATCAAAACTATTGTCATCAAAGGGTAAATTTTCTGAATCAGCTAACAAAAAAGTTATATCACTAACCTTTTCTGTAGCTGCATATTTTACACAAGTATCAATATTTGGTTTAGATATGTCGCAAGCTGTCACTGAGGCGCCAGCCTTAGCCATCATAACAGCTAAAATACCTTCACCACAACCAGCATCCAAAACTTTCATACCTGGTTTTATATACTTCAAAAAAACTAAGTATTGTTGTCTGTGTGCATATCTCCTTAATAGACTAGGAGACTCGAATCTTTTCACAATAATATTATCCGAATATTCACTGTAAAAATCTTTATTCTCTTTATAAATTTTTTGCATTTTGATAAATTTCTAAATATTTTTTAACTACATTATCCCAGCTATTATTTTTTGACCACTCAATACTAGCCTTCGAAAATGATTCTTTTAAATTAGAGTCTTCTAATATTTTTAAAATAGCTTGAGATGTTTGTTCAATATTATTTTGTTCAACAAGCAAGCCATTGAACCCTTCTGATACAGCGGCTGCAATACCATTATCCCTTGTACCTATGACTGGTAATCCTGCTGAAGCAGCCTCAAGAAAAACTAATCCGAATCCTTCAAAATGAAAATCATGATTTACAGAAGTTAATATAAATAACTCAGCAGATAGATATAATTCTCTTAATCTTTTATCATCAATTGACCCTAAAAATACTACTCTATCTTTAATATTATTATCTATAATAATTTTTTGACACTCACTATAAATATTTTTATCAATATTACCAGCAATATAGTATTTTATATTTGGATGTTTCTTGGCTACTCGAACAAATGCGGCAACAGAAATATGATAACCTTTTCTATAAGATAAATTACCCACACTTAGTATAAAAGGTTCTGACGGAATCTGCCTATCTCCAGAAAATTTTTCATGGTTAATCCCCAATGGAATCACTGAAGAGTTTTTCAACCATACTTCTTTTTTTATCTCATCTTCAATATATTGACTAATACACAAAACGCTATAAGCTCTAGTGTAAATATGTTTCACAAGCCAACGAGTTAATGGCTGATGCAAAGGTCTCACGGAATATGCCCCAGTAGCCGTGATAATATGCTTGATGCCCAAACCAAAACTAGCAAAATAGGCCGTAATAGCATAAGGATTTAGTTCTAAAGAATGAACTATATCAATATTATTTTCTTTGATATAACGCCTTACTTTAAATGCAGTATAAATTGCTGACCACGATCTTTTTAAAATAGTAACTTCTCCATCAAAACCAGAATTAACTTCTGTTAATATCTTAACGTCATGACCACTATCAATCACACGAGTAATAATCTCTCTAGAAAATCTGCCCCAACCACTTTTTGTATCAAGAGAATTTGCTAAATATAATATCTTCATAGACACTTAAACCAAAAGAAATAAATTTTCTAATTTTTTCTCATCATCCAATATTAAAGCTTGCAAGGCAAACATACTAACCCAAGAGTTGACATGTTTTGCTTCTATACCATTGCTCATTTTACCAAAAAGAAACCCACCAACCTGAGATTTATTTGGCCCAAAATATTGATATTTTTTAATACTTAACAATATCTCATCTATTTTCTTATCAGAAATACCCAAAAGTATAGCTAATCGAGATATTTGAGCCAATATATCTACACGCTCATTATAATTAAAAACTTCTCCATGTTTATGACGTGGGACTATACCATCTTTAGTATTTAATAATGCCCATTCTACACCCTTTTTAGCAGCATTTAGATATTCTTGATTTTTTAAAAACATACCTGCTACGTACAAACCTTCAGCTGAATAAGCGTGTGGGTGCAAATTAGTGCCATCTAAGTCGCCATAGGTTAAAAATTGACCATCTTGTTTCTGCTTTGTTAAAGCATAGTTACATAATTTTTCTGCTGCTATTTTATATTTTTCTTCATTTGTCAAATCATAAATATTCAGAAATCCTATAGCTAATTTGGCATGATAAGGCCCTGCCTGAGTAGACCATGTTTTACTATGATCTTTAATCAAACCATCATCTTTACCAACCTGAGCTGCTATTGAACCATCTGTATCCTGAAAAGATATCAGCCAATCAGCCGCTTTTCTAGCAGCTAATAAATATTTTTCGTCTTTATTGTATCTATACAAATTTGCCAACCCATTAGCTATCATACCAATATCAAAAGAATGAAATTCTTCTGGTTTAATTGGTCCATTTTTTTGTGAATGATAATAGGCCGTAAGAAAAGCACCGCTACTATTTTGTTTTTTTAACAACCAATCTCCTATAATAATAGCTTTATCAAATAAAATATTATCGTTAGTAACTTTATATAAATATAAAAAAGTGGTTAGTGCATAACCTGTAATTTCTAAATAGGCGTAGGAAAATTGATTATTTTCTAAATCATACCAGGCATTAAAACTGCCTGCCAAATCATTTCCCTCAGTATCCAAAATATCAGCACTATTTTGAACACCTGAATGCATAAACCAATCTATAGCTGCTTTAACTTCTTTTTTTTGCATATTTCATTTTAAAATTATTTATTTCCTCTGGCGTTGGCCATTTAAATTTTGTAGCTTGTGATTCATCTTGTGGTATGCGAATAATATTACCTTGCTCTATATTTTTAATAGCCTCAACAAAAAGTTTAGCCGCTAATGGAACACTTTTTTTTCTTAATGATTCAACCGTATCATTATCGACAACTTGAATCGGTTGTTGTAAAAATATATCACCATCATCAAGACCTGGGTTAACCCAATGTATTGTCACTCCCGCGTATTGCGTCTCGTCATTATACAGCATCCAAAACTCAGATTTTCCACCCCTGTATTTTGGTAA
Organism: uncultured Gammaproteobacteria bacterium; assembly: GCA_964424615.1. Taxonomy (GTDB): domain Bacteria; phylum Patescibacteriota; class Patescibacteriia; order UBA1558; family GWA2-36-10; genus CALMZN01. The sequence continues at coordinate 52,822 of CAYRIU010000007.1, forward strand.
TAATGAGGAATGGGCATTGAGACAACCAATTTTAGGTATTGCCAAAACATCAGAACGTATAATTTTAGTTCCGTACAAAAGTAAAATATCAGCATCAGATGTTTTTAATATCAATTGTGATTCAATGCTATTATGTTTATCGATAAAAGAATATGGTATATTATTTTTACGAAGAATATCCCTTGGCTCCTTAAAACTTGCTGTATGCATTATATTATTAATACGATGCTTCCAGCTAATCCTCTGTATATTTTTTGGAGAAAAAATAACGCCTACTAATTCTACTTTAGCATCAATTAAATTTTTTATAACCTCATAAGAGGCTGGTAAATAACTCGTAAATAAAAAAACTTTTACAGATTTTTTTTTGTCCATTCTATATTTAATCTTAAGCCTTCATTAATACCAACTTTTGGACTCCAGCCAAAAAGATTTTTAGCTTTAGTGTAATCAGAGGTTAGTTTTGTCACCTCAGCTGGCCTTTCTGCGATATATAATATTTCTGAGCTAGAACCAGAAATTTCTTTTATACTTTCTGCAATCTCTTTTATGCTAATACCATGACCAGCGCCAAAGTTCACTACTTCCCCAATAGCTTTTGGATGTATGCCCATTATTAGAAAACCATCTACTGTATCTGAAACATACGTAAAATCACGACTTTGTTCACCTGTGCCATAAATTGTTAAAGGTTTATTATTCAAAGCGAGGTTTATAAACTTGGGTATGACATCATAAGTATGCCTTGGTCCATAAGTATTAAATGGACGAATAATAGCGATTGGCAAATTATATGTAATATACCATGAATAGGCTGCCCGATCAGCCGCTACTTTTGAGGCGCCATATGGAGATGTAGGATTAAGTAAATTTTTCTCACTGATAGGATCTGCATAACTACCATAGACTTCACTAGAAGATGTAATCACTATTCGCTCAATATTATCTAGACCTCTGGCTGCTTCTAAAATATTCAAAGTACCCCCCAAATTTACATCAAAAACCTCAAGTGGTTGCTCAAAACTTTTTGGAACATATGCCTCAGCAGCAAGATGTAATATAATTTGCGGCTCAATCTTTCTGATAAGTTCCATGGAATCCCTAGAGGCAATATTACCGGTAATTATATGTTTAAATTTATTTTTTAAATGTGCAATATTCTTAAAATTAAGATCTCCTCCTCTATCTGATACAGAGGTACCTCGAACAAAAATAGATACTATGGCACCCAAATCTAACAATTTTTCCACTACATGTGAACCCATGAAGCCGTCTGCTCCAGTTACTAAAACATGTTTATTTTTATAATTACCAAATTGATAATCGGTCATAATAATTATTTAATATTAATTTTAACAACACTAATACTAACACACGTAAATACTAAAAACAATGGTGTATTATATATTTTTTACTATAAAATATCATTACAGATATTAATAATTTTTTTGCTTGTATCACCATCACCAAATGGGTTTGCCCAATTTTTCTCTGTTGATAACATACTTTTAACTGATTCCAAAATTTTATCAGGATTAGTGCCAGCCAAAATATTAACACCCACCTCAACTGTTTCTGGCCTTTCAGTCTCATCACGCATTGTAACGCAAGGCACACGAAGAATACACGCTTCTTCTTGCAGACCACCAGAATCCGTCAGTACTATTTTGGCTCCAGCTTCTAATTGCAAAAATTCTAGATAGCCCAATGGCTCGATGACAATAATATTATCATTAGTTATATTTAAACTAAATTTATCTAAATTTTTTTTTGTTCTAGGATGCATAGGAAATATCATTGGCATATCTAGATCCTTCTGCACCAAAGATATACCATCGATAATACCTTTTAGGCCTGTATAATTATCAACATTTTCAGCTCGATGAGCAGTAACTAAAATATACTCACCTTTTTTTATATTTAATTTATCAAAAATATTTACCTTTTTTTCAGCTACTTTCAGGTTTTGCTGAACAGCCTCAACTATAGTATTGCCAGTCAAAAATAATTTATGTTCATCTATTTTTTCATCTTGTAATTTACCAAATGCATCTGAAGTTGGCACAAATAATAAATCAGAAATATGGTCAACAATAATACGAGTAATTTCCTCTAGCATATCTAAATTATGACTACGCAAACCAGCCTCTACATGTCCTACTTTTATACCCAATTTATTGGCTGCCAAAGCACCAGATAAAACACTATTGGTGTCACCTAAAACCAAAACTACCTCTGGCTTTTCTTTTTCAAGTACTGCCATAATACTAGGAATCATCAATCCAACTTCCTTACGATATTCGTTTCCATTGATGCCCAAATTATATTTAGGTTGTTCTAGCTCTAGATCCTCAAAAAATTTTTGATCCATATTATAGCTATAATGCTGACCGGTATGCAAAACAAAAAAATCTAAATCATTTTTTTTACATAAACGAATAATAGGAGACATCTTGATAATCTCTGGTCTAGTGCCTAAAATAATACATATTTTATTCATAATTTCAGATAGTTACTTGTTTTATATAATGAATCGTCATTTTTAAAATCTAGTTTAAAAAAATATCATCTAAATTTTTTTTTCTAGCAACCACGCCTATTTGCTGGGCAGCCTGAGGAAAAATCTTCATAAACAATTTATCCAATATATTTTTTGGCTTTCCAATATAAGATATATTTTCTATCTGTAAACCATGCATATTAAGAATCTGACGAAGCATAGCTGGGCTAAAAAATATTTTATGCTGTGGCTGAGTGTACAATTTCTTTTCAATATTTCTTAAAGATATAAAATTATCTTTTGCTTCATTATAGGTTAACTCTGTCACATCGCCCATTGAATCTTTTTTTCTAAAATAAATACGAAATACATTAATATAGCTAAATACATTAGGAGTGTCTATTATTAAAAATCCATCATCCTTTAATATCCTAGCACACTCTAAAATCATTTCTCCTGGCTTCCATGAATGCTCAATAATTTCCCCGGCATAAATACAATCAAATGTCTTGTCTGGCACCACAGTAGAGAGGTTGTGCAAATCCCCAATGTATTGATTCTGAATACCAAGTTTTTCTGCTAAGTTCTTATTAACATCGAGTCCGAAATATTCACCACCATTAGTTTTGATTATTTTTTCTATATCTATATTTTTTTCTCCATCACCAAGATTACCAACATCTAATATTTTAATTTTTTTATCTTTTATAAAATAAGAAAGGTGTTCAGTGCGTGAACGAAAAAACAATGAATCTTTTATACTAAAAAAATTATTTCTCATAAACTTATCTTATATCATTTATAATACTACTGACTATCCTATGGGCGGTCATTCCATCCCAAAGTGGTATGGAGATATTTTGTTTATTATAATTAATTTTTTTGTACCCATTTAAAATTGATTTTTTGGTCACTCCAGCTAAAATATTTGTCCCCAACTCTACTGTAATTGGTCTTTCAGTTTCAGTTCTAATAGTCAAACATGGCACCCCCAAAACACTAGCCTCCTCCTGAATACCACCTGAATCAGTCAAAATTAATTTGGCATTTTTCTGATAGTATAAAGATTTTTTATATGATAATGGTTCCAATATTTTACAAATATTTTCTAGTCTCTTTAATAAACCAAATTTTTCTGCCATATTTTTGGTTCTGGGATGAAGAGGTAAATATATGATAGCATCTTTTGCTATAATCTCAAGAGTATCCAAAATTTCTGTAAATATACTTTTATCATCAACATTTTCTGCTCTGTGTAATGTGCAAAAATAAAATTCTTCTTTAGATTCCTCTATTTGCGGTAAAAAATGCACCAAATTATCTATCATGATGTTCCCAACTAAAACGATTTGCCCTCTTAATTTTTCATTTTGCAAATTTTCAACTGCATCTTCAGATGAGGCTAAGAGAAAATCAGATAATTGATCAGTGAGAATACGATTGTGTTCCTCTGGCATTTTATAATTTCTAGATCTTAAACCAGCTTCTACATGGGCTAGCTTTATTCCTAGTTTATTGGCAACAAGAGAGGCTACTAAGGTAGAATTTACATCACCAACTACTACCACTAAATCTACTTTCTCTTTCAAAAAAATATTTTCTAACTGCACCATAATATCAGCCATTTGCACTATCACCGAGTGTCTACTTGGTTGTAAATTGTAATCAAATTGCAAATCAAACTCATCCAAAAAATCCTTAGACATATTAGCGTCAAAATGTTGACCTGTATTAATCGTGACAAAATTTATATGACTTTTTTTTAACTCACGATAAAGTGGTGCGATTTTAATAAAATTTGGTCGAGCCCCACCTATTAAAGCTATTTTCTTAAATGTCATACTGTTTAATAAATTGTAAAATATTCATTGACCTCTTTTCCCAAGTATATTGCTCAATATCTATCATGGCTCTCTGGCTAATATTTTGGGCTAATTTATCGTCAATAAAAATCTTAATAATAGCACCAGCAAAACTTTCAGTATTGCCTGGTTTGACTAACAGGGAATTAGACTCATTCAAAATCTCCCTAATGGCTGGCAAATCTGTAGAAATTATTGGCACACCAGAGGCCATATATTCAAACATTTTTAAAGGGGACATATAAAGACGATAGTGTTTTTGATCTGGATAAGCCATTAATAATGCATCTGCTGATTTTTCATATTTTATGACTTCATTTTTGTTGACGTGTCCAATAAGTTGATAATTTTCTGGACCAATATTTAATTCATTTAATATTTTTTTAGTATATTCAATTTCTTTTTTATCTAAACCAACGACCAATAAATAGGCTTTCGTATATTGAGATAAAACTTCCTTAAATGATGCGAAAATTAAACTCATTCCTTTTTCCTGGCCCATGGTGGTCAACTTACCAATATAGGCGATTATCTGTCTATCTTGAGGTAAATATAAATCTTTCCTGAGTATAATTTTGTTTCCATTTACTTGCCTAAAACTATTTAAATCTACGCCATCAGGGGCCACTAAAATTTTATTTTCATTTATACCAAAATCGACTAATTCTTTTTTTATGCCATTACTGATGGTTACAAAATAAACGCGACTATATATATATCTACGAAACCAATTTATATTTTCTGACCAAGTATGAATTTCATAATATAACTGATATTTACCAAACAGAGATAACATTGCTAAGATAAAATAATCACGAGAGTAAATTACCCCACGATATTTTATTTTTTTTAAATAAATAATACAAGAAATTGCAAAAGAGATACTTTGTAAAATAAAACCAAAACTATTATTAAAAATTTTTATAGCATCAACAACTGGTATTTTTTTTATCTTAAATTTATTAGTAATATCATAAAAAGAAAAAATATCTTCCTTAATCCAATTATTACGATTAGAGATAATTAGCTCTAATTCGTCTCCAGAATCAACAAAAGCCTCACACATTTTGACAATTTGTGTTCCATGCGCTTTTTCTGTGGGAATTCTAGAATTAGCTAAATATATTATTCTCATTTAATTTTATTTATTAATTTCAAAGATCGGAAAATCAACAAAAAATTATAGTATATTTGAAATAATTCGTAATTTAATGGTAACTTTTTACCATGTTTAAATTGTATCAAAAATAATCTCCAAAAATAACCCAAGGAAGCCCTTAAATGCCAAAGGAAAACCCACTTAAACCAACTCCTAAAAGTCAGGGCGCCCCAAGTCTTTAATTGCATATTTAAATACTTTAAAGATTTTTTCTTAAACTCTCTAAACGTAGGAAATGGCACATAAAGTGATTGATTTAACTTTACTACCTTGCTACTCATATTAAAAATTAATTTTTCGTGAATTGGTTTGGCATATTTAGTACCTGTGATAGTATTGAATAGTCTTATTTGATAATTAGGGTAGGTACTTGATAATTCTATAATTTTTCCTTCTATTAAATATTTTCTACTGATATTATATAAATTATCTTTGATATTAAAATCTAATCCTTTGATAGTCTCAACCAACTCCTTACTAACAAACTCATCTGAATCTAAAATAAAAACCCATTCATATTTTGCATTAGCTATCAATTGATTCCTCAAGCCACTAAAATCTTTTATACTACCATCGACATTTTTAAATTTTTTATCCTGAATAATAATCTTACAACCATGTCTTCTGGCAATATCCAATGTATCATCTGTACTACCACCATCATTAATAATAATTTCTGCAAAATCATTAACTGATTGCAGGCATTTATCTAATGATTGAGCGGAATTGAAAGTCAATATTAAAACAGAGCATGGTATATTGTTTGTGTTTAGACTATTTATTATCATAAAATAAAACTACTTAAAATATTCCTTATACCAAGCTTGGAAAGTCATAACTGCCCAAATCATATTAAGAGCATATTCTTTTTGATCTAAATGTCCCTGAAACAACTGATTGATTTTAGTGTAATCCAAATACTGCTTTGTTTCAGTATTAAAACCTGGAGACAAAAGCTCTTGGGCAAAATCTTTAAGATCTCCTCTGAGCCACTTGGCTGCTGGAGAAAACCACCCACGTTTTTTTTCACTAAATAAATATTCTGGAAAATAATCTTGTAGGGCTTCGATAAATATTTTTTTGCCCTGCTGACGTTTATTTATTTTCCAAGCAGTTGGTATATTAAACGCTAGTTCTACCATATTTTTATCCAAAATAGGCACTCTTTGCTCCAAGGCCCAAGCCATACTCAACTTATCAGATCGTAATAAAGATTCTTCTGCTAACCAAGTTTTAATATCCAATATCATGGAATTTTTGGTATAGTCTTGACCAAAGTTAACAAAAAATGATTGCCAATAATCCTGTACAGTTTCCAAATCATTTACACCACTATGCAAAACACTGGATACTTGGTCTTCTTTTTGTGCCATGTAGCTAAAAAATCTATCCTGAACATTACTAATATTTACCTTCTTAAATACATTTTCTTTCTTGACTATTTTTGCTATATGTCTAGTCAAAAAATTATCCCTCAAATGCTGCGGAAATCTTTGCCATCGATCTATCCAGTAATTCAGATAATATCTTTCGTAGCCAGCAAAAAGCTCATCGCCACCATCGCCTCCCAAGATAACATCAACCTTTTGCTTAGCAAATTTAGCTAATAAATAATTAGCAACTTGAATATGATTGGAAGCCAAATCATCCATCTGATAGGCTACTTTGGAAAAATTATCAATAATATCTTGAGGTGCAATATCAATCTGCTGGTGATCAGTGTGATAATACTCTGCGGTCTTTTTAGCTAAAATGGCATCAGCATTATATTTCTCATAATCAATATCCGTCTTGAATCCTACTGTAAAAGTCTTGACTGGCTGTGCGACATGCTGCTGCATACTTCCCAAAATAGCTGTGGAATCAAAACCGCCCGAGAGAAATAAGCCCAATGGTCGATCAGACATCAATTGGCTTTTGACTGCCATATCAAAAGTATGACGCAAATCATTTGTAGCTTGCTGATAGTCTGTATATTCTTGACTATTAGATAAATTATAATAACGCTTGATATCTAGCTGATTATTTTTTATCATCAAGTAGTGACCCGCCGGTAATTTAAAAATATTTTCAAAGGCAGTTTCTGGCTCTGGTATATACAAAAAACGAAAATAAATATTAAGAGCCCTAATATTCAAAATTCTTTTGATAGGATGTTCTAAAATACTTTTTATTTCAGAAGAAAAAATTAATTTATTATTTTGCCAAAAATAATACAATGGTTTAACACCAAAAGGATCACGAGCTAAGTATAATGTTTGGCTCTTTTTATCCCAGATAGCCAAAGCAAAAATACCATTGAGCTTATCAAAAATCTTAACCCCCCATTCCTGAAAACCAAGCAGAATAACCTCAGTATCGGTTTTTGATTTAAAAATACATCCTTTTTCTTCTAATTCTTTTTTAATTGACGCAAAATTATAAATTTCACCATTATAAACAATAGCTAAATTTTTATCTGGACTCAGCATTGGCTGATGACCAGCTGGACTCAAGTCAATGATTGATAAGCGATTGTGCCCCAAAGAAATATTTTCTTCCAACAAAATACCACTGTCATCTGGACCACGATGACTAGTTTTTTTGACCATTGCTTGTATCAAATTTTGGTCTCTGAAATTAAAACCATTTATACCACACATTAGAAATAAGTAATAATCTTTTTAATCAAACTCTGCAAAGAATGATGTTCTACCACAATTTTTTTTAAATCATCAGCACTCAAATTATGCCAAGGTGCTTGTAAAATAAATTTAGCAATAGTAGCTGGTTCGTCATTTTCTGGATATAATGGTAATCCTATAGCCTCTGAATTACCCTTGGTAGTTACTGGAAATATACCAAACAGCATGGCTTCTAGCATGGTTTTGTCTATAGTTTCTGAAGCCATATTGACCATCAAGCTGTACTGCGGATATATCTTTTTGAGCTCTGGCGCAGGCAATGGACCCATGAACTTTACACGATCTTCGAGTTTTAATTCTTTAACTAATGCACGCATTTCATCGGCATAATCCTGCTCCACATCACGACCATAAATAGTCAGATTATATTCTGATGGCAAATATAATAAAGCTCTAATTCCTATCTCCAATCTTTTGGAACGACAAATACGATGAACAGTCAAAATATTTTTGGCGCTATAAATTTTTTCTCCTTTGGCATCAGCCCAAAAACTCAAATCAATACCATGTCCGGTTACTACTTTTTTTGGTGTAATGTATTGTGGTAAACTTTGCGGAGTAGCACAAAACATATTCGTCGCTAGCCAGCCAGTAACTCGTAAATACCAAGTCATAGTATAATGCGTATACCATAAATAAAATTTACGCCTCCTCATCTTCCAATACCAGCCACCCAAAGCTGACCATTCGGGATTCATGTGTACAAAAACATGAGTATATTTTAGGGAGAAAATTAATTTATAAAAATTTAAAATCCAACGCCATTTTGGTAAATTATTTTCTTTGCCCAAAGAATAAACTGGGAAATGATTATCAAAACTACCTTTCCACAAACAAATAACTTGCACATCTACGCCATTTTTTATGAATTCATCAATCCACTGAATGACAAAAGCCAAATCATCATCCTGATCATTGATACGCTGTGTAATAAAAAGTAATTTTATTTTTTGATTGCCTGCCATTGTTTCAAAATTAAAGTAAAAGTTTCCTGGTTATCTACCTTTTTTTCTTTTAGTAAATTATTTTTTATACTCTGATAAAAATCGGGCTGACGCATTTTTTCCATAGCCTGGACCAAAGCTTTTTGATTATTTATTGGTATGACTAGACCATGTATATTATCTTGTATTATTTCTCTAGCACAGCCCACATCAGTCATAATCACTGGCAAATGACAATTCTTGGCCTCTACCGCTACTAGACCATAGCCTTCGCTGTCAGAGGTCAAAAGCAAACAATCAGCAGTATGATAAAGGTCGCCTAATTTTTCTTGCCAACCAAAAAATATAACTTGTTCTGTAATATGCAAATCGTCAGCTAATTTTTTCAAATTATCTTTTTCTGGACCATCACCCACCACCACTAATTTTATTTTCTGCCGATCTGCTATATTTTTGATTGCAGCTAACTGCAATGCAATATTTTTGACTGGAACCAAACGACCGACAGTCAAAAAAATAAAATGCTCCGGATAAATTTTGTGCAAATCAATAATATTGGTGTTAGATAAATTTTCTGTATTTATAACCACTGGAGCAATATAAATTTTATCGGCACTGACGCCATATTTTTCTATCAGATAATTTTTCAAACGCTGACTTACTACTCGCACCAAATCAGCATTTTCTAAACATTTTTTGGCTAAATAATTTCTTAATATATTATTTTTTTCAAAACCATGTATTTGTACTTCATATTTCAAATGAAATTTTTTAGCTAAAACTAGACCCAAAAAACCCAAAAAACCACTATCCTGGACAGTCAATAAGTCAAATTTTTCTTTTTGTAATAAACTATTTAAATTTTTATGGACATTAAATAAAGATGCAAATTTGTTAGAACCATCAATACCCCAAGCAATAACTTGAGCAGATAATTCAATCTTTTGCTCTTTAGCTGGCACCACTACTAAATATTTGTCTAGTTGATTAGCTAAAACAAGCGTCCGCTGGGCTACAGAAGATTGTGATTCAAATATTTTTTTATCTAAACTTAGAGATAATATTTTCATGATTGTAATATCTTTATAGTATCAATAGCGGCTTGATTATAAGAATAATTATAACTCAAATACTTTATTTTCTGGGAATAATTTATATAATTATTATCTTCTTCCAATTTTTGCAGACACTGAGTGATTTCTTCAATTTTTTGAGGATCAAACAAAATAATGTCTTTTTTTAACCAGTCAAAACCAATTTCCTGAGAACTAATAAAAGGAATTTTGACTTGGATGCAATCCAACATGGTATTGGGACTGATATCACTCAAAGAGGGAAAGATCATTAATCTACTTTCGGCCATTTTTTTAATCAAATTATGTCTAGATAATTTTTCTGCTAAAACTATATTTTGATAGTTATTTTCCTTAATAAAAAATTCTAACTTACTTTTCAATGGTCCATCGCCAATCAAAACTAATCTATATTTATCTTGCGACCAAGCGACAAAAGCTTTGACCAGATTAAAAATATTATTTTTATTTATAAAACGCCCAGCAAAAATAATATCATTATTAATACGATTTTCATCCCGCTGAATATTTATTTTTTGGTCAATAGGATTCTGAACAACAGATAATTGTTTATTTGCTAAACCATAATAATGTTTTGTAAAAATATTTTTTTGCCACTCAGTAGTAAATATGACACCACGACACTGTTCAAAAATCCAATTGATTAATTTAAAACGATTGAGATCTTTTCTATACAAATCTTGTTCATAATACTGATCTAGAGTTACCGACTCACTTTCTACGTATCTCTCCCAAATAAAATCACCACCGACTCTGATATAAAGTGGTTTGGCAAAAATACGACTGATAGTAGCCGCTGGTAAACCAGCACTAAAATGATCAAAACAATAAATCAGATCATATTTTGGAGTTAATTTAAAAAGCGCCAAAAAATAACGCCAATAATTACTTAATTTATTCTTACGTAAAACCCTATGAACCCTATATACCAAAGTTTTGTCTATATCGTATATTTCTTTATCAGAGTAGCATACTACTACTACTTGATGACCTTGGGCCAAAAACTGCTCAGCAATAAGCGGAATATAGGTAGCTGGACCTCCTATCTCCGGTGCAAATATGCCTGTAGCAATAAGTATTTTCATATTTTATATACGCCATTCTGGAATGACACAACAATTAAATATCTTTACTTAAATTTATCCGTCATTCTGGAGGCCGTAGGCCTATAGAATCCCATTGGGATCCTATCGCTGGACTTCCTCGTCATCCTGAACTTGTTTCAGGATCTCATTGGGATTCCGGATCACCCGCCCGCCATGACCGCCAGTCAGGCGTGTCGGGCGGGAGTCCGGAATGACATAATAACTAAAGCTCTTTACTCAAATCCTTCCAATCCTTATTAAACGAATCAATTAGTTTATTTTTCCAATCTCTATGCCAATTCTTCAACTGCTTTTCTCTAGAAATAGCCTCATAAACATCCTCATAAATTTCATAATAAACTAACTTATCTACATTATATCTACGAGTAAATCCTTTAGCTACTTGCTCTTTGTGTTGAAATATTCGGCCTAATAAATTACTAGTGATGCCTACATACAAGACTGTGTTATTTTTATTTGTCAAAATATAGACAAAATATTGCTTGTCGTACATAATCGCTTTTCTAGCCTGTATTTTAGCTAATAAAACTTGCTTTAGCCTTATAAATACTATAAAATTATACCAGAATAGCTAAAAATAATCAATATATAAAATAGCTAATATTAGCCAAAAAATCAATTTATGACAGTAGATAAAAAACTAAGTGGTAAAAAAATATTATACCTCATCACCCAAACTAAATGGGGTGGAGCTCAAAAATATGTCCTGGAGCTGGCTACATATTTTGCTAAAAATAATGAGGTACATATAGCCCATGGCGAGGTGGATCATCCTAATAAAAAATTTTTAGACTACTGCCAAAAACTAAATATCAAAACTATCCCCATAAAATATTTGGTACGCAACATAGACCTCAGTAATGAATTTTTGGCTACCAAAGAAATTACAAAATTGTTAAATAAAAATAACTATAATATCATACACCTCAATAGCTCAAAGGCAGGTGCCGTCGGCTCTCTGGCTAGTATGTTTTATAACTTTAACCCACTAAATGTCAAAGCTAAAATAATCTACACTGCTCATGGATATGTTTTTAACGAGCCTCTCAATACTCTAGTACGTCGAGCCTACATCATGTCTGAAACTTTCTCAGCTGGACTACAAAACAAAATAATAGCTGTCTCAGAATACGACAGGCAATCAGCTATAGATCAAAAAATATGTTTGCCAAACAAAATCACAGCCATACATAATGGCGTCAATGAAGCGGATTATAATTTTTTACCAAAAGAAACTGCTCGAGCTGAACTAAAGCTTGATTCAAAATATAAGTATATCGGCACCATTGCTAGCTTTTACAAAGCCAAGGGCTATCATTATCTTGCTGAAGCTATCAAAATGATCAAAGACGAAACACCACATTTTTTGGAAACACATCGTTTCACTTGGATTGGTGATGGACCAGAGCTCACTGAAATACAAAAATATTTAGAAGAAAATAAATTATCAGAATATATCACTATCACTACACCGACTGACAATGACTGGCGATTTATAAAAGCTTTTGACTATTTCGTCTTGCCATCGGTCAAAGAAGGTCTGCCATATTCCCTTTTGGAGGCTGGACTGGCTAAGATACCAGTGATTAGTACTGAGGTTGGTGGTATACCAGAGATTATCAAAAATAAAGACAATGGCTATCTGGTCACGCCAGCCAATCCCCTATCTCTCAAAAATGCCATATTAGAACTCAGCGATAATCATGCCCTATCTCAAAATATAGCTGATAAAAATTATATTAATATCAAAGAAAATTTTTCTCTAGATAAAACCATCTTAGAAACAGAAAATATATATTTATAAAATATTTTTAAATAAAAATACCCCCTCTTTTTCTCCCCCTAAATTAGGGGGAGATGTCCGTGAGGACAGAGGGGGTATTTTTTGGTTATTTTTGATTTTTTAAATCTTCTAAATATTTGATGTACTCACCAACTGTCGACTGCATTTCGGGGTGTTGAAATAAAACATTTCGTAGGTAATCTATAGCTTTCTGATACTCCTTGCGAGACTCATAAATAGAAGCCAGGGAAATATATGCACTATAATTATTTGGATCGCTTGGTATGGCTTTTTCTACCAATATACTTTCTGCTTTATCTACTAAACCAGCTTCAAAATAATATTTACCAATAAGACGATAACTTTCACTCGTCGCTGTAGGAAAATGTTCATTAAATTGATCAATGTAAAAATTCATTTTATTATAGTCTTTTAACTGTAGGGAAATATTAATAATATTGAGATAATCACTTTCACGTCTCTGACTGATGGTTAATATCTTTTCTAAATATTCTATACTTTTTGCTAAATCTTTTTTGAGATAATATCCCTGAGCCAAAGTGGTATAAATCTCCAATCTATTGGGAGAATCATCAATATTATTAATAATCACATTTATAGATTCATCTATATAAAAATCATTAAAACTAGAATAATTTTGGTAAAGTTCAGCTAAAATAAGACGTGTCCTGATATCATGCGGATCTTTTTTCAAAACATCCAATGCTGATTTTTCTGCTTCTTCAAAAATTTGTTTTTGTAACTGAAAACTAAAATCTTTACTATCTAAAGTTTGTAAAGAATATTTAACCAACTGAGATGTAATCTCAGAATTACCATATGTATGGTAAGATAAGGCTTTCTTATATAGCCCCAAAACCTTATTTGGGTCAATAACATAATTTCTAACAGCATCTATACTAGTAGCATTAGCTTTAGCTGGTAACCATAAAATATTATAAGCCACTAAAATAACTATAACTATATTAATATAAAAAAATAAACTACCGATTTTTTTTATACTATTTGGCAGGTAAAAAAAATGTTCTTGCTCATTGCCACCACTCAGTACTCCTACAAAAGCTAACATAGCAATAACCAAAATCCAAGTATTAATAGTATCAAAAACAAACAAATTACTAAATAAGTAACTGATAAACAAACCTAAAATAATAATAGCTAAATTAAAATCTTTATTCTTTATTTTCCATAATGCAAAACTAGTGGCTACAAAAATTAATAAATAAGCTAATAAGCCCACAATACCACTGCTACCTAGATAGTCAAAAATAAAACTATGGGCTTTATCAAACCATTGTTCTGTAATTTCTGGATTATAATATTTATTAATGCCATAAATAATATTTTCCGGTCCATAACCTAAAATTGGTTTATCCTTGAATGCTTCATAAGTGACCTGCCATGTCAGCAAGCGATTATTGGTGCTAAAATCTGAGCGAGAAATACTGGTTAATCTTTTTAAAAACAAAGTATGCTCAACCCAACCAGAATTTTTTTGACTTATAACTAAAGTACCAAACAAGATGGTCAAAAAAATTAAGCTAAAAAAAATATATTTTATTTTTTTATCTTGTGACCAGCTATAAAATATAGCCCAAATAAATATACCCAGTAATAAGCCCAAGATACTACCTCTGGAAGCATTTATAAGAATACTAAAAACTAGAGTTATGGCTGTGATACCACATAATATAGCCATTTTCCTACTTTTATCCAAGTGATATATAATAGCAGCGATAAAAACATTTATCATTAAATAGGAGCCCAAAAAAGCTGTGTTCCCTATAGTACTGGCATTAGCAAAAAAACTACCCTGTACACCAAGACGATCTAAAAACATAAAAAACATGACACACCAAGAGCTAAGTAGTGCAATTTTTAAAAACCACAGCCAAGTCTCTCTAGTCTTAAAAGTATTAATAAGTGCCAAAAAATATAAAGTCAAAAATATAATATTTAATAATCCATCCATACGCTCATAATTCCCCCAAAAACTATGGTAAGGGTTGACACCAAAAATTGTAGCTAATAACTGTACACCAAAAAATATCAACCAAGAATACCAAATATAATTTTTTTTACCGGCAATTTTACCATCAACAAAAAAATTATAGGAAACCAAAAGCATGACTAATAATACTAAAAATCGAAAAACAAAATTTTTCAAACTAATAAATGGAAAAAAGAAACTATCACTTACAAACAATGGTGTAAATAAAACAAATATCAAAATTAACTTTTTAACTTTTTCTATTACCTTATTTTCAAGCATAAATCTATTTTAAATCTATTAATCCTTGTAAGCGATCAATTTCTTTCTGCTCTTTACTACCAGATATTTTTTCATATTCACGCCACATTATGATGGCCTGTGTATAATCTTTTTTAACTCTCTCTAAATAATAGGCATACTCTTTTGTGATATCTAGTTTGTTATCTACTGTTGCTATGCCCATACTGTAAATATTATCTGCTTTATTAACATCGCTAGAATATCTACTATACAAATTAGCTAGCCTGATATAGCCCTCCGCTTCTTTTGGGTAAATATTAATAACTTTATAGAGTAATGTAGCCGAATCTTTATATTGACCCATCATTAAATATAAATTACTCAAATTAATCATGGTCTTATAATCATCAGGCCATAATTCAAAAATCTTTTTATAAGCAATTTCAGCTTCTTGATATTTAGCTAAAATATCATAAGCATGAGCAATATTAAAATAATCATCTTTCAAATTTTTATACTCTGATTTAGATGGCGTGTTGTTTGCTATGGCTTTTTGTGAAATGTCAATTTCGTTTAAATAAACATTTTTTACATTATCTGGTGGTAAAACCGACCCCTCTGTCGGTCGCTCTGGCGTGTTTTTGAAATATTTATCAACATCACTAACGTCTAATTGACCAGCTAACGCTCTTTTTTGCTCTACTTTTTTTTGATAATAATTATAATAAAAAATGCCACCAAAGCCTATAATTATAGCTAATAATATAAAGATGGTTTGACGCCACTTTGCTAGCCAAATCTTTTGTTTGTTATTATCCATATTTGTTAAGTTAATTACCAATAATATAGCAAACTTTGTATATTTTAGCAAAATCCCGCCCCGCTTACGCGGGACGGGATTTGCAATATATCAAATTACCTTGACTAACAGATTTTCTAAAAATTAATATTAATTCTTAGATAGAGTCTGTGAATCAGTTGGTAAAACTTTGACATAGACAGAATCAGCCCAATCAGCTGAAGTACCATCAGAGGCATGAGGACTTGCACTTCTATCTGACCAAATAAAGCCAGTTTCATACAATGACAATAAAGTCAAAGTTGTAGAAGTACCAGCTTCAGCAGTAGAAACGCCAGAAGCATTAATCTTGGTACCGAAAGATTGTGCGGATGCAGCACCAGTTATATCACCCTTCAACACATAAGTTTGTGTTGTACCTTTGGTAATGGTCTGATCGTTGGTTGTAGTGACAGTAATTGTCTTATTAGCCACGTTTAAATTTGGATAATAAGTATTCAAAGCTGTGGAGTCACCATCTTTGTACAACTTGATAGTACCATTGGTAATAGTGGTGGCACTGGTAGAAGCATAGGTCCAAGACATCTGTCTCCAGCTCAAATCAGCTACTGCATCAGCAGTGATTGAGAAGCGAGAAATTGTCTGAGTACCATTGTCTAATAAATTGGTTGGAAGTGCGACCAAGGCAATAGTTGGCTTGGTAGCTCTCACAATCATTACGTTACCAGTGACTGCACTTGGACCAGAGTAAGTAGTAGATCCAGATAGATCACCAATAGCGCTAAATTTATTAGAATCACTGCCATCAGCAGCAACTAGACTCAATTGAACAGCGTTATTGGCACCAGTGATTGAACCACCAGAGAAGGTCGATAAATCAGCTTTGATGCTCAAAACTGCAGTACTGTCTTTATCTACAAACATACCTAAGTTGTAGAATTGAGCAATACCACTACCATTCAAATAAGCATAGGCAGTATTTGTACCTGTCTTAGTTGGATATTCAACAACCACTCTAGAAACAGGGGCAGTGAAACCACTTGTGTCATTTTTAACCTGTAGATTATTAATGACAAATGGTTCTTTTGTGGCAGTAAATTCAACTGAATTTACTAATACACCAGTCAAACCAGCCACGATGATAGTGGCATCTGGTTTGGCACCAGCGCTAGTGGCAGTGACACCGCCAGTAGCGACAGCCATGCTTTGTAAAGTTGTGTAGCTTGAAGTGACTGTTGTATTAGTGACGGCACTAGTACCATCAGCATTCATAGATAGATTGATAACGGCGCTAGCTAAACCGGATTTGACATCAGCATAGACATCGACCTGTTTGTTTTGACCGGCATTCAACACTAATCTGCTACCCATACTCAATGTAGTAGTACTGTTGGAAGAAGGCAAGGTTGTCTTGCTAGCCAATTCAGTAGTACCCAACATCAATCTCAAGTTCTGTAATTCACCAGAAGTAGCGCCAATAATATAAATATTATCAACGGTAACACCTTCTGTTGAACCAGCTGAGATGGTAAATGAAGCTATTTTAGCGCCAGTAGCTGGAGATGTTAAGTATTGATCACCATAAGCATTGTACTTAGCTGTACTCAAAGCTGAGGTGGTAACACTCAAAGTATTACCTTGGGCAGCTGGAAGAGTGACAGTTGACAAGGAAACTTGACCTTGTGCATCAGTGCTTGATGTGATGTCAACCTTGACACTACCAGTTGTAATATCAGCACTAGCTACTGTTTTAATGTCGGCATAAATGTCGATCATCTTTGAGGTACCAGCTGGGACAATCAAGCTTGAGCCAAAGGTAAATAATGTACCTGCTTCAGCTATATTCTTTGTTGAACCAACTTGAACGCCATCAAAATAGACCTTACCATTTAACAAACCGCTACCAACAGTGGTAGTTGGGTCAACGGTAAAGCTCTTAATTTTAACATCTTCACCATTGGCAGTTACCTTAAAGGTGGCTAATTTAATATTAGTACCTTTGGCAGTTACTGAACCAGAAGCAGAAGAGTTGTCACGAACTAATGACAAAGTACCAGACTGTATATCGTATTGACCAGCTGGAGTCAAGGCAGTCCAAGAAGAACCATGTACAAATACATTGTAACCCTTGTCTCTAACTACTAAATCGGAAGCGTATTGGACGCTAAATTTGAAGTTTCTGGTTGATCCTTTAATAATATCAGCTTTGACTGAGAAGGTCTTTGATTGACCCTTCAAAATATCATAAGCGGAATTTGATAAATCAAAGTATAAAATACCATCAGCATCAAAATCAGCTACAGTGGCTAAAGTAGTGCCACCGACTTGCAATCTGAAATTGTTAACATCACCAGTGGCAATGCTACCAATTTTGGTCAAACGCAAACCATGAAGAGCTAAATCTTGATCATTAGCAGCCAAGGTTAATTTGTAAACTTCAAAATCTTTTTCATCAGCATTAACAGTGACAGTGCCTGATGGAGTACCGTAATTACTGATAGTGGCGTAACCCAAATCAGAAGCTAAGGCGCTAGTCATTAAACTACCAACTACAGGCAAAGCACCAGCAACTGATGAAGCGCTAGTAGTCAAAGCAGTCAAGTTAAAACCTAATGTGCGACCAGAAGCAGAAAGCACTGCTAGATCAGCCTTTAACCAAACAGTCTTAGTGGCACCGGCTGGAATTGTGATAATACCATTGGCATCACTATCATTGAAGGTTAATACTTTTGTAGAAATAGAACCACCATCAACTAACTTGGTGTTACCTTCATACAAATAAGCCTCGGCAATGTCAGCATCAGATGATATACCAGTGCGCTCAAATTTCATTTGAGTAACTTTGACACTACCTTCATTAGAGGCGGTCAAATTGACAGCTAAAAATGGCACCATTGATTGGGATCCATTTGTATCATCGGAAATGATAGTAGCTGAAGCTGGATTCATAGCTGACATAGAGACAGTCAAGGAACCAGGATTTGTTACTACTGGGGTATCATTTGGCATAAAGTCTTTGATAGCAGACTCAGCGCCAGTGATAGATGAACCATCAGAGTAGCCAGTCAAGCTGGTCACAGTGACAGCGTCAGAAGCCATATAGCCATTGGCTGCGTAGGCAGCGTCAGAGGCAAAGGCTCTCTTGGTAGTACCATCAATGTAATACATGGTAGTACCCATCTTCACTACAGTACCAGTTGGATACATGGTGGATACATCAGCACCAGTGGTGTTGTAGGAAGCGAAGAAACCTGGAATCACGTCAACTAAACGTGAGGCCCAGTTGTCACCATATAAAGCTTTGGCGATGGTATCGGTTGGGATCCAGCGAGCCATACCGCCTGGTTCAATAGCATAAACCTTGGCAGTGTTCATATGAGTGACTAATTTGGTGCCAGGACGGACAGTCACAGCAGCACCATCTGCATACATATCTAGTTCGGCAACAGCTACTCTGACAACTTTGTCAAAGTTTGGATACCAAGTAGCATATTCTTTCTGACTTGGAAAGACATGCTTCTTCATATCAGTACCGATCAAGTATACAGCAGCGCCTGATTGACCCTTCAAGGCCAACAAGGAGCCGGCTGGGTAGCTACCAGCAGCGTTGGCCACTGGCACAAAAGAAGCGCCAACTGACCATAACACAGTGGTAATCACCACGGAGTATACGAATAGTTTTTTTAATAAATTCATTTTTCTTTGTTAATTATAATGTCCCAAAACTGTTGAAAAAAGTCGTAAGCAATAGGCATCTCATATGATCAGTATGAGACTAAACTATGAATCAAAGGACTTGTCATAAGACATCGACCTTTCTAATCACAGTGACCATAGGCCCAAGGCGCAGTCACAATTTTCTCAAATTAAGGAACAGTTATTAAATGCTCTAGATGGCTTTTTATCGCCACAAGAGCTTCCCTAGATCGCGCGCGATTTAGCGATAAGTTAGGGACAAATGAATCCATCAATATCTGATAGACCCCTTTGCCCATAACCTATCTTCGACGGACTAAGTCGAGATCGGCTAGACCCAGGATCAATACGCTAACTATGTAAAATTACTTATTAGTAAAATTCTTTAGGGGCCACTTCTTCAGGAATACCTTCGTCTTCTTTGATACCTTGTTCAGATATCGCTTCTGGAGTAGTTGTTTCATCACTAGATTTTATGACTGTGCCAGGTATGGTTGGTTTGGTAGTAGTTGGTACAGGCAAAGTGATCGGCTTGGTGCTGGTACTAGTGGTAGTGGCATTCACACCATTGATATTGATAGCTTCTATTCTTTTGATCACTTCTTCAGCTTGCTGATAAGTCTCCTTGACCTCAGTGATCTTCTCCATACTATCTTTGAGATTACCCTGAGCCAAAAGATCTTTAGCTTGATTGAGGTTGGCCTCCATGATTTCTGGGTGAGACTTCAAAGTATCAATACTTTCTATGGCCTTAGCATCAGATTCTACGGCTTTGGCAGTGGATGCCTTAGGTAAACTATTAATATCTTTTTTATCAACGCTTTCTACTTTAGTTTTGGCATCAGCTACTTCTTTGGATAGGACATTCAATTCTGAGTTCACTATCTTGGTCACTACTTCAGTCACTGCTTTTAGCTCATCACTATTGACCGCGTTAGTGGCGATGACTGCGGTAGTCTGAGAAGCTGGACCATCAGCTATTGGAGCATCTTTTGTGATGTTAGTCACCACTTCTTCATGGACAGTGATAGCTAAATTGACAGCTGAATCTTTGACTTCTTGGTTGACTTTCTTGGCATCGCCCAATGCTTTGGCAATCTCTGTACCTTTGACGGTGGAAACTTTTTGATCAAGATTACTAGCTGTTTCATTAGCTACATTAGCTACTTTTTCTACCAAAGCCACTACCTGCACTGGTGTCTTTTCTTCTTTGACTATTTTCAGAGAGTTATCTACTGCTACTACATCCTTTTCTAGATGACTCACGGCTTGCTTGATGGCCTTCTCGGTTTTTACACTATTGACTTGACTGTCATTATTTTCACTATCTTTCAAAATTTGGTCTATCTCATCCAAACGTGTATTGATATGTTTGATATGAAGCTCAGTCTTCTTGACTGGACTCAAGGTCAAGGCTAGCTCGGCTTCCTCCAAATTGCGTTTGAGTGGCCACATAGCATCGCCAGGTACAGTGGACTGTGCGAGTGCTACTAGACTAAAGCCAGAACCAACTGATAATACCAATACGACAGCCACTACCTTGGTCAAAGATGGCAATAATGTTGAGAAAAAATTAGCAAAAAACAAAGTAAAGCCATCACTAAATGATCGCTTCTGAGATTTTATCAAGCGACTCTGCACTGTCACCTCAGACATTATAGAATACTTGGTGGCATGAGCCCATTGCTCATCAGGATTGATGCTTGATAATTTTTTTAATTGAGCTAATTGTTTACGAATGCTCATAATGTTTATACCAACTTACTTAATATATTAAGTAAATAATTATTTATTGTTATTCAAAGATTTTAATTTATTGAGTGCCCTATGTATCAACACTCTGATATTATTTTTATCCTTTTGCATGATCTGAGCTATGTCATCTATAGATAGATCTTCGACATAGCGTAAGATCAAAACTTCTTGATACTCTGGCTTCATCTTTTGTAATAAGTCCAGCAGGGATTGTAAATCAATAGACTTATCAATACTGTCAGTCTTTTGATCAGTATATGGATCCTCTGTCTCATCAGCGTACTCGAGTGGCAACTCTTGGCGTCTAGACAAGCGATAAAAATCAATAACGGCATTGCGGGCTACTCGAAAGATAAAAGCACCAAAATTTTGAATGTCTTTTTTATCTACCAGATGTTGCCAAGTCTTCAAAAATATATCTTGCGTAATATCTTGAGCCACAGCTTTATCGCTGACCCTAATATAGACAAATCGATAAACCCTGGTCATATATTGGTCATAAAAAAAAGCAAAAGCTTCAGAATCGCCATTTTTCAGCTTTAGCAACTGTATTTTCTCTTGTAAACTATCCTTCAAACTGTACATAAATATAGACGGGCTTAATCTAGAAATATTACACCCTAATTAGGCCAATTAGGCCATATTTTACACTATAATGCCCACAAATGTAAATCGTGGTAATATATAGACCACATTATACCAGAATTTGCTATGTTTGTAAAGTATCACAAATGGCTTAAAAATTAAGATATATCAGTAAAAACGGCGCGGTGGACTATGAAAATGTCATTGCGAGGAGTGTAAACGACGAAGCAATCTATAAGCTGGTAGATTGCCACGTCCCGCCGCGCGGGACTCGCAATGACATTAAGACCACCGCGCCGTACTGTTAATAACCGTCTCTTAAATTGACTATTAATTGATTAAGGTATAGAATAGTGTATACATAAATACTTATTTTAGATCATATGGAGAATATAATTAGACTATCAGTATCAGAGGCTGCCAAACTAATTGGGGTATCATCCAAAACAATCAGGCAGGCTATCAAAGCTGAAGAGCTAACCTACATAGTAGTCAAAGGACGTTATAAAATAAGTTTTGCCTCTCTAGTGGAGTGGTCGCAAAAATCAACCAGAAGATACCACCAATTACAAAAACAAGGTGTCGGGCAATTTGTAGACCAATGGAAAATACGCAACAAAAAATATAGCCCAAATCCTGAATTGATCAATAAAAAAATACCCCCTCTGTCCTAGCGGACATCTCCCCCTAATTTAGGGGGAGAATGAGGGGGTATTATTATTTCATCTCCAAGTCCATCTCTTTACCATCACGAACTATCTTGAGAATAATCTTATCACCTAACCTTTAGTTTTGCAGAATAGACGTAATAGTTCTATCTTTGGTGACAGAATCATTATTGATAGATAAGATGCGATCTTTAGCTTTGAGACCAGCTCTAGAGCTAGGAGTATTTGGTAAGACTGCTTTATTGAGAGTAGCACTATAAACATAATCACCCTTGATCTCGATACCACTGTTGTTTTCTAAGTCAATATAGCTAATACCCCACACTGGTCTTTCGGTGTTGTCCAATAAGTGTTTGACTGCCTGTTTTAAGTAATCAGCTGGCAAAAGCACAACCTCCTTATTTGGCAACCTATAACCCAAACCAATCAAATCACCCTTGAGGTTAAAATATGGAGCTGCTGAAACCATATTATCCGTGCTCATGTCAGTCAACTTATAATAATAATCTATACTATCAGTAGACAAATATATACCAGTAGTAAAGTGAATATTGCCCAACAAAGCTGTGCTAAAAGTATGATTCAAACTATTAGCCAACTCTTTATCAGTAAAAATCCTCTCCCCGGCTTTGACTCCTTCGGTCAATTGAAAATTGACAGCCAAAAGATTAGAGGCCTTGATTTTTATAAACACCGCGCCAGAAAAAGCATCTTTTTTGATTTCTTCTATGCCAAATACCTGATCATTAAGCACTACCTTGCTTTGAGTGTTCAATAAAACCTGGTCAGTGGACATCAACCATCCGTCTGAGGTCACTACCACAGCTGAACCAAGATAATCAGCTCGATCAAATATTGGATTGTCCAAATCAGAAATTGTTTTACTGTTTTTGTATAAGCCAGCAATACTAGCTTCGTATTTGTTTGCTACTGATGTCAGAGGTTGCTCTAAATTGATCTTGATATCTGGCTGATTGGATAAGAATGATATATTGGAAGGCACGAACCATTTGCCTAGCAAATAGCCACCGAAGCCAGCCACCAGACCAAAAATAACCGCCAAAATAGTCAAGCTAAATAATGACTGCGGTCTCTCAGTAGTTGGTCTCACAAAATGTTCTTTTTTTTCTTCCATCCCTTTGAAATTATGTTAATTAATCTTTATAAGATAATATATAATGAACTGACTAATAAAAATGTTGTGACTAACAAAATGATAAAAATCGGCCACTTTGCCTTCTTTTTATCATCAAGTGCTAAAGTCACAAAATAGTAAAACCACAAGGTCACTATAGTACTAGAAACATAAAAACTAACAGGCAAAAAATATACCAACATAAAAGCCTGAGCAAAGAATATAGCAATTAAGAGCCAAAATGTCCAATGCCACGATTTACTGGCCATCAGATCACGAGTCATAGACATAATAGCCAAAACAACTAAAATAGCAACATAATAAAAATCTAAATTCAAAAAAATAGTCAAAGAATAAACACTAGACAGTAAAAACCATAAATTGAGTATATACCAATATTTTTTGAAAGACATGTAGCCCAACTGGTTGGGAGCTAGATAATTTTTGAAATATTTCTTTAGCATCCACCAAGTAAAAGCCCATAAAAAACAAATAACTATGGCTGATAAATAACGAGCTAGATTATTTTTTAGCATCAACAAAAAACCCAATTGAGCTAAATAAATAAGTAAAAAATTTGACCACTGCAATTTGTGCTTCCAAAAAGAATAGCCACTAGTAAAAATAGCCGTCAGTAAAATACTCAGCAATGACAAAATGACCCAAACTAGTAAACCTTTTTGACTATAGAAAAAAACACACCAAGAAATCAATAAAAAAAGCGGATTCAAAATAAAAACAGTTGATTTAAACATGATGACTTAATATATTAATAATATCATCTATTTCATCTTTGAGCTCTGGTATAGAAATTTTGAGCTCCTCCAAGATACCAATAGCCTTGGTCAAACTAGATAAGTCTCTATTTTCAGTGTACTTTGTCCATAGTGAAAAAGCCATATAAAGAGGCAAGTGATACTCACCAATAGAACGATCGCTACTCTTGATATTTAATAAAAATTCTTTGGTCTGCTGAATATTTTGTGAGCTAGGATCAGCAATCACTGCCGTCAATTTTGGACGAACTACTTTCAAATACTGCGCTTTACTACCAATAATGGGTTCTGTAGCAAAAAATTTAAAAAAAATAAAAATTATCAATAACAAAAGCACTGGAAATCCAAATAGCCAAATATTCTTTTGTCCAATTTTTTTAATTGAAAGCATTTTGGTTTTCTATTTTTTCCCACTGAGCATTATCATCTGACCAAAGAAAAGCATCCAAATGATAAGTGAAATTCTCAGGATCATAAATATACTCTACACTAACACCAGAACCAATGCGATTCGAGTAGGTAGTTTTTTTATCCAAAACTTTGGGATTTTTGGCAAAACATAGTTTAATACGGCCCATGGGGCTGGTAAACTCTAAAACCTCTTGACTGCCATCATGATCAAGCTCTTCAGAATACTCATCTTCTAAATCAAACTTTTGCTTGATCTCTTGTTTTAATTCTAACCACCTCTCAGGTAGCATATATTAAAAATTAATGTTTTTGTAATCTAACTGATCACCAATTTTTATACCATAAAGGTCTACCAGACCACTATTGATCTCCAAAACCCTATTAGCTGGCTCTGGTGAGCGATAAATGAGCAAATCCTTGTCTTCAGTACCTGGTGCTGGAGCCAACATATTGCGCTCAATACCAACTACTTTATCATCATTTATCCATAATAAGTCAATATTAAACTTCATGTCAATCATCCAAAAAGATAAGATGCTTTTGGCTGGAAATACAAAAAGCATAGATTGATTCTGATCTAGACTATCACGACCAGACAAGCCTTTTTTTTGAACAGCAGCATCAATAGCTAATTCCGTCAAAAAATCATGTCCACTGACAGATACTTGTGGCCGATTGTCATCGGTGACTGAGTTATTATCTAAATTTTCAGTAACATCTTCTTTAGTAAAGTCTTTTACCAAATCTACATTGGATATTTTCAAGAAAAAAGCTGCTAGCAAACAAATAAAAATAATGAAAATAACCAACCATTTATAATTTTTCATATTTTTTATTTAAATAATTATTGATTTGTGAATTCAAAATAAGTACAAAGGCAACAAATATAAACAACACTATGATCTTGATGCTGGTATTAAAAAATATAGCTATAGAACCAAAACATAAACTTAAAAATGATATAAATAGTACGATTTGCGACTGACTCAAGCCAATTTGTCTAAGTTTAAAGTGTAAATGTTCATTATCACCTTGCCAAATAGACCTGTGTTTACGAAAACGACGCCACATTACCAAAAATACATCAATAATAGGTGCGCCCATGACTAATAAGGCTGTGGCTATCTTACTACCAGAAATAATGGCCAACACTCCTAAAATAAAACCTATAAAAGTACTACCTCCTTCTCCCAAAAAAACTTTGGCTGGATGCCAATTCCAGATTAAAAAACCAAGAATAGCACCAGCTAAAGCCAAGCTGATAAAAGAAGTTGGCGAATATTTGATATCCCAAGTCAGACTAACAATGAATATCATGACACTAGCCACCAGACAAATACTAGAAGCTAATCCATCTATACCATCTAACAATTTGGTGGTGTAGGTCATGCCTAGTAGCCACAAAAAGGTCAAAATCAAACTAAAATAACCAAACCAAATATGTTCAATTTTCAAGATACCGCCAGCAGGATTAGTGACATAAGTAATATGTAAACCAGACACCATGACTACTACAATAGCCAACACTGGTCCAAATAATGACTGCCAAGGCTTCAAAGAAAATTTGTCGTCTAGCCAACCACTAATCATCAGGATCAAGCCAGAAAATAATAAAGCCCACATAATCTGCGATGGAATCTTGCTATCCACCAGCCACCCTTGTCGAGCCAAAATACCTACGATAATAAACAAGGATATAAAAATAGCCAAACCACCACCTAAGGGTATTGGCTGACGATGAATCTTGCGTGGATTGTCTGCTGGATCATCCACAAAGTTAAATTTTTTAGCTAAAATAATATAAAAAAATGTCAAAAGCACTGACAAAATAAAACTAGCAACAAATATAAAAAAATAATTATAGCTTAGGCTCATTTTTGGCTAAAAATGTTTCTAAAATTGCTGTGGCCGCATATTTGTCTATATCTTTGGTAACACCTTGTTTGGTGTATAATTGTGAAGTAAAACTTTCATCGACTATATGAATTGGCACACTAATATGCTGACGACAATATTCAATAAAATTTTTGGTAATATCTCCTCGCTCATTCTGACGACCAGACAAACTAGTAGGTAGACCAATCACCAAACCATCAATATTTTCTTGTTTGATAATGCTTTCCAATTCTGTAATAACACTTTCTTGGCTAATATTAGCTATAATTTTATAAGGTACAGCAATACTACCCAGAGTCCCCAAGCTCAGGCCAATATTTTTATCACCATAATCCATGCCTAAAAATTTTTGCTGTGACATATTTATGTTAAAATCTCACAACCATCTTCGGTGACTACGACAGTATGTTCAAAATGAGCACACAAAGAACCGTCATGACTATCAACGTTCCAGCCATTGTCAGCTGTCACCACCCTAAAGTCACCACCCATCACTAGCATTGGCTCTATAGCCAAAACCAAGCCAGGAAACATCTTGGCTAGCTTATGACCAACATTATAATTTGGCACAAAAGGATCTTCATGTACTGCTCTACCGACTCCATGACCAGCCAAATCTTTGACAATGCCATAGCCATGTGGTTTTACAAAATTTTCAATGGCCTGACCAATCTCCTCTATTCCTCTATCTGGACCAACTTGACTAAGAGCAATTTCTAAAGATTTTTTGGTGACTGTTAATAATTTTTCAGCTGCTTTGGATATCTTGCCAACCGGCACAGTCAGCGCCATATCAGTATACAAACCTTTGTATTTGATGCCCAAATCCAAACCTACAATATCACCTTCTTTAAGTGGCATCTTATTTGGTATACCATGCACCACTGTCTGATTGATAGAAACACACAAAGAATTGGGGAAACCATGATAATTCTTGAAAGATGGCTTAGCACCAGCTTTGGCTATCAATTCTTCGGCAAATTTGTTAAGCTCCAAACCACTAACTCCCGGCTGTACTTTGGCAGCTACAGCATACAATACTTCGTGCAAGATCTTTCCACCTTCACGCAAAGCATCTATTTCTATAGCGGTTTTTTTATCTAGCATGTTTATCTAGATAATCAATAATTAATTTAGCCACATCAGCAATACTACCCTTACCGTCAATAACAACTAATTTATTTTGCTGCTCATAATATTCCAAAAGCTTGGCGGTTTCTTCTCTGTAATACTTCAATCTCTTGCGCAACAAATCTTCACGATCATCTTCACGAAAATGCAAGGGTTCATGGCAAATTTCACAAGTAGAATCAAGACTAGAAGGACGATGTTCTATGTGAAAAACATGGCCATTGCTACAAATACGACGACCAACTATACGACTCACTGCTATCTCATCAGTGATATCAATATTGATAACCAAATCAATCAAATAATGCTGATCTAGATTGGAAGCTTGATAAATAGTACGAGGAAAACCATCTATTAAGAAACCCTTTTTATATTTTTCTGTTTTTAGCTCCTCTAGCATCAAAGATATCATCAAACTATCAGGTATCATCTCACCATTGTTCACAAACTGCCCTATACGGAGTCCTAACTCTGTCTTTTGTCTGATAGCTGACCT
Source organism: uncultured Gammaproteobacteria bacterium (assembly GCA_964424615.1). Classification (GTDB taxonomy): domain Bacteria; phylum Patescibacteriota; class Patescibacteriia; order UBA1558; family GWA2-36-10; genus CALMZN01. The sequence continues at coordinate 81,556 of CAYRIU010000007.1, forward strand.
CAATAAATCTCCGGCAGCCAAAATATTGATATCTAAATAATCGGTAATCACCTGACTCTGAGTACTTTTTCCTGAACCCTGTGGTCCCATCAATATTACTTTATTTATTTTATAATCTGCCATTTTGTTATTTATTTATATAATTATAATTCACCCCGTGAAATAGTTTTCGTGTTAAACACGAAAACTACCGCTAATTAATACTATTAAAAAATACTTTTAGTTTATATTTATATGAACTTTTAAATTTTAATCATACTATGCTGTAGCGGTATTTCACTGGGTAAATTATAGCAAAAGTATGCACTTTACTCAATCAAAAAACCCGATCCGCCAGCTGGCGGATCGGCCTCTATTTATATCTATTAAAAACCCTCATAATCTCTCATCACCAGCTGAGCATCTATCTGTTTGACTGTCTCAATAGCTACAGATACAACGATCAATAAACTAGTGCCACCAAAAGCTAAGGTAGCAATACCAGCAAATGATCTAATCAAGTCTGGCAATATAGCAATCAAACCCAAGAAAATAGCGCCAGCAAAAATCACTCTATTCATCACCATGTTCAAATAATCAGCTGTAGGACGACCAGGTCTGATACCAGGTACAAAACCACCCTGTTTCTGTAAATTTTCTGCTATTTGCTGTGGCTTGAAAATGACTGAGGTGTAAAAATAAGTAAATAAAACTACTAACAAGAAATACACTACATTGTGGAATAATTTACCTTGAAAAGTATCAATAATCCACTGAGAAAAATTGGCTATCCACAATACACTAGATTTTAAGAAAAACTGAGCAATCATTGGTGGTACCAGCACAACTGACACAGCAAAGATGATTGGAATCACACCAGCTTGATTGACTCTCAATGGCAATTGAGTATTGACGCCACCCATAGTCTTGGTGCCGACCATATGTCTAGCATAAGACACTGGTATATTTCTCTGACCTTCAGTAATCAAAACTACAGCTGCAATAGTAAGTAATGCAATAGCTACAAAAAGTACCAAATTCAAAACTTGTGAACTATCAAAAGCAATCAATGTATTGCGTACTGTTGATGGCAAACGACTCACGATACCAGCAAAAATGATCAAAGAAACTCCATTACCTACATGCTTTTCAGTAATCAGCTCTCCTAACCACATCAAAAATAAAGTACCAGCTGTGATCAATATCAGAGTAGTGACAAGCTCCATGCTAGTCATATTGCCCAACAAACGACCCTGAGTCTGGCTGGACAAAAGACGAATATAGCTATAGGCCTGTATCAAGGCCAATGGCACGGTCAATAAACGTGTATATTGGTTTAATTTTTGCTGACCATATTCACCCTCCTTGGACAAAGCTTCAATCTTTGGCACTATCATGGCCAATAACTGAATAATAATGGAAGCAGTGATATATGGACCAACGCCCAACATGATGACAGAGAAATTTTGTAAAGCACCGCCAGAAAACATACTCAAAAGTCCCAAAACTTGATTACCTTCGAGATAGCTTTTTAATTCAGCGACATCAACTCCAGGTACTGGAATATGAGCAGCGACTCTATATACTAGCAACAAGGCAAAAACATACAGAATACTATTACGAACATCTTTAGCTTTCCAGATTTGTTTTAACTTGTCTAACATAAAATTTTATTATTGCTTCTTTTCTGATGCTTCTTTTTTGACTTTGACTACGATAGCTTGACCACCAAGTTCTTCAATCTTATTTTTGGCAGTCTCGGAATAGGCATTAGCCTCAACAATTAATTTTTTATCTAAGGTGCCAGTAGCCAAAACCTTGAGACCGTTGGCCACAGTATCTACTAAGCCCTTCTTGGCCAATATTCTGACATTTACTTTTTCACCATCTTTAAAAATTTCATTCAAAACTCCGATATTCACTGTAGCATACTTTGGATGAATAGAACGGAAACCTCTGTTTTTTGGGATGCGCAAAAGATAGCTACGCATACTACGCACAGCAATACCTACTCTACCACCAGATCTAGCTCTCTGGCCTTTCATACCACGAGTAGAATAATTACCTCGTCCAGAGCCAGTACCACGACCTAGTTTTTTACGACGATGAGTAGAGCCCTCTGATTTTTGTAAATTACTTAAAGTCAACATAATTATTTTTCCTTTTTAGCTACAGTTTTATGAGTTGCTGTTTTAGCTTTTGGAGCAACATGGGCAGCAACTTTATTTTCTGTATTATTTTGGACTTTCATGACTTTGGATTTTGGAACAAAAGATGACAAGGCCATCAAAGTAGCACGAGAATTGTTGATCTTGTTGCTAGCTCCCAAAATCTTAGCTGTAGCATCTTTGATGCCAGCTAAATCCAAGATAATACGCACGACACCACCAGCTTTGATACCACTACCTTTTTTGGCTGGCTTGATCATAATTCTAGCTGATTTCTCTTTGATTGTCACTGCGTGAGGTAAAGTACCGTCTACTATATTTACGGTAATCATGTGTTTTCTGGCCTGAGTGACAGCTTTGGCAATAGCAGCTGAAACATCAATACCCTTGGCCAATCCCATACCAACTCTACCCTTGCGATCACCGATAATCATACAAGCTCGGAATTTCATTCTCTTACCACCGGCCATAACACGAGTAACTCTAGCTAAATCAACTATTTTCTGCTCAATATCATCAGCTGGTTTATCAGCACCACGACGCATTGGACGGGCACCTGACCTTGGACGACTATGAGTGGATCTAGCTGGTTCTTTAGCTTGATTTTCAGCTCCACCGACAACAGCGTTGTCTTTTTTGTTATCTACAGTATTCATAATTAAAATTTAATTCCTGCCTTTCTCAAACCATCAGCTAATGATTTGACACGACCATGATACTTATAGGCACCACGATCAAAAATTATTTCATTAATTTTTTTATCAGCTAATTTTTTGCCTAATACTTCTCCCAAGGCCAAAGCTTTCTCAACTTTATTTGATTTGCTTGTCAATTCTTTGTCAGAAGCAGCAACAATAGTAGCACCTTTGACATCATCAATAGCCTGAGCATAGATATGACTCAAACTTCTAAAAACCGTCAAACGTGGTTTTTTGGCCGTACCAGACATTTTGGCTCTTGTTCTGATTTGGCGACGTAAGTATTTTGCTTGTTTTTCTTTATTATGATCTTTCATAGCCGTGGTTATTTTGCTTATGACTTGACGACTTTACCAGCCTTACGGCGGATAACTTCATCAGTATACTTAATACCTTTACCTTTATAAGGCTCTGGTTTTTTGATATCTCTAATCTCTGCGGCAGTTTGTCCAACTTTTTGACGATCAATGCCTGATACTTTGATAATATTTTTTTCTGTCTCTATGGTTACACCATCTACTGGCTGATATTCTACTGGGTGTGAAAAACCAACATTTAACATCAATTTTTTACCCTGCATAGCCACTTTGAAACCTACGCCATTGATTTCCAAAGTCTTAGTAAAGCCATCAACCACACCAATCACAGCATTGTTGACCAAAGCTCTACTCAAACCCCAGAGTGCTTTGTTTTCTTTACTTTCGTCTGCCTTCAAAACAAAAACTAATTCCTGATCTTTGAGCTCAGCGGCAATGCCCTTTGGTAATTGAACAGATAAATTACCTTTGGGACCTTTGACTTTGACTACTTGACCGACTTCAGGTGTAGCTTCGACAGTGATCTGGACATTGGTAGGTATTGTTATGATTTTTTTTCCAATTCTTGACATATATTTTTACCAAATTTCAAACATTAATTCACCACCAACATTGCCCTGTCTAGCTTCTTGGCTAGTAAGCAAACCTTTGGAAGTAGATATAATAGCGGTACCAAAATTATTTAATACCCTAGGGATCTCGCTACCAGAAACATAAATTCTTTGTCCGGGTTTGGATATCTTTCTGATATGGCGAATAGCTGGACCTTGTTCGGAGTATTTTAACTCAATTTTAATATAATTAAAATTTCCAACTTTAATTTCAGCTACACGACCAATGTAGTTTTCTCGCTCTAAAATCTTAGCAATACTTAATTTTATCTTGGAAGCAGGAATAAGCACCTCTGGCTTATTGACCAAGACAGCATTGCGAATTCTAGTTAACATGTCTGCGATAGGATCTGTCATATGTTATCTGGTTTCTAATTTGTTATACTTATATAAATAATAATTACCAACTTGATTTAGTCACGCCTGGTAGTTCGCCTTTTTCAGCCAACTCTCTGACGCATATACGGCACATCTTAAACTCACCAATGTAAGAACGATTGCGACCACAACGCCAACAACGGCGAACAATTCTAGTTGAAAACTTTGGTGTTTTTCTTGATTTAGCTCTTTGTGCTTCTGTTGCCATATTAATTATTTCTTATTTTTCTTAAATGGAAATCCAAGTGCGGTCAATAAAGCAGTAGCTTGTTCGTCATTCTTGGCGTTAGTCACGATAGCAATTTCTAAGCCATGAATTTTATCTATATCTTCCATACCAATTTCAGGGAAGACAATGTGTTCTTTGAAACCCATAATGTAATTGCCATGACCATCAAAACCTTTTTTATCATCCAAGCCATAAAAATCACGAAAACGAGGGATAGTAGAATTGATCAATTTGTACAAAAAGTCATACATTCTTTCTCCACGCAAAGTGACCTTGGCACCAACAATGTTGCCTTCACGCACTTTGAAGTTGGAAATTGATTTTTTGGCTTTGGTCAAAACTGGTTTTTGGCCAGAAATGCGCTGTAAAATTGAGCTACCATATTCGACCCAACTTTTGTCCTGAGTAGCTTTACCCAAACCAATATTCAAAACTATCTTCTGAATTTTTGGCACAGCCATGACATTGTCAAGACCAAGCTGTTCTTTGATTTGAGCTCTCAATTCTTTATTGTATTTTTCTCTTAACTTACTCATATTATCGATTAATCAATTACTTCGGAACACTTTTTACAAATTCTATTTTTAATTTGCTTGTCTGCTTGCTCACCTTTACCAGCGGATATTTTGTAAGCAATGCGACTAGCACGACCACATTTTGGACATAGTAAAGCAACGTTGGAAACATCCATTGGTCCATTGAACTGCACTCTCTGGCCTTTTTCGTTACTACGACGTGGCTTCAAGTGTTTGTACATGATATTGGCACCATCAATGACAATCTTACCTAAGTCTGGCAAAACCTGAATAATTTTTCCGGTTTTACCCTTGTCTTTGCCTGTCAATATTTTTACTTGGTCGTTGACTCTGTATTTTATCTTCATATGTTTATAATACTTCTGGAGCTAAAGAAACAATCTTGTTGTAACCTTTGGCTCTAAGCTCTCTAGCTACTGGTCCAAAAATACGACTACCAAGAGGTTCTTTGGTCTTTTTATCGACTAAGACAACAGCATTTTCACTAAAACGGATATAAACACCATTGCTACGTCTCACTTCTTTGCGTTGTCTGACAATGACAGCGTGTACTACTTGGCTTTTTTTGACTGGAGCATGAGGCTGGGCAACTTTGACAACGACATTGATCATATCACCAATACCGGCATATCTTTTTTTGTAGCCACCCAAAACACGGATGCACTGTACAATTTTGGCACCAGAATTATCAGCAACTTGTAACATTGATCGATGTTGAATCATATCTTTATAATTATTTAACCTTCTTAATTACACGCCAACGCTTGTCAGCTGAAATTGGTCTACAAGCTTCGATGACAACTGTATCACCAATACGAAACAAATTGTTCTCATCGTGAGCTTTGTATTTATTACTCACTTTGTATCTTTTCTTATACTTGGGGTGAGCTTTGACATGTACAACCTTGACCACTACAGTCTTGGTCATCTTGTCACTAACAACCTCACCAATCAAGCGACGGCGAATAATTTTTTTTGTTGTTGCTTTCTTTTCCATATTTAATATCTAAAATATTATTCTTCCTTTTTACCTTCTTCAATATTATTTTCTACCACTGGAGCTTTGGTAATTCTTCTTTTGTTAATCTCAGTCAAAACTTGAGCAATTTCTTTTTTGCTCTGACGCATCATGCGTACATTTTTTAACTGACTATTAGCAATACTAAATCTAAACTCACGGACTTTTTTTCTCAAGTCAGACAAATGAACATGCAATTCCTGATCGGCAAATTTTTGTAATTCTTTCAAATCCATAAATTTATTTTAATGTTTTGCTAATAAACTTACACTTTACAGATAATTTATGTTTGGCTAGTTCCATGGCACGACGAGCAGTCTTTTCATCAACATCCTTCATCTCAAACAAAATAGTACCTGGCTTGATGACAGCGACATAGTGATCGACAGCACCTTTACCCTTACCCATAGGCATTTCATTGCCTTTGAAGGTGATTGGCTTGTCAGGAAAAATACGAATGAAAACATTACCACTTCTCTGGATATAGCCTACGATAGCACGACGAGCAGACTCTATTTGTCTAGCAGTCACCCAGCCGGCTTGCATGGCTTTCAAACCATATTCACCAAATGATAAAGAGTGCAAGCGAGTTGCTTTACCCTTGATTTGGTCACCACGTTGCCACTTTCTATGTTTTGTCTTTTTTGGCGCTAACATAAAATTATTTCTTTACTTTCTTTTCCACTTTCTTGACTGGGGCTTTGGCGGTTTGTTTGGTCAATGACTCCAGAGACACAGCTTTTTCTTTGTTAAATAATTTGACAGTCTTTTGAGGAGCTTTGGTAGCTTCTTTTTCTTTAGCTTTTTTATCAAAATACTCTCCTTTGTAGATCCAAACTTTGATACCGATGATACCGTAAATAGTTTGGGCTACACCACGACTGTAATCTATATTTGATCTGATAGTTTGTAATGGAATCTTACCTTGAGTCAATTTTTCAGTACGAGCAATTTCAGCTCCATTCAAACGTCCAGCAACCATGATTTTGACACCTTTGGCACCAGCTTTCATGACTTTATCAATATTCATCTTCATCACTCTGCGGAAAGGCATTCTTTTTTCCAAATCTTCTCTGATGTTCTGCACAATGACATTGGCTGACAAATTGGCCACAGAAACTTCTGTAATATTGATTTGAAGCTTGGTATTCTTTTCCAAAAATTTGCGTCGTACTTTCATCTTGATATCTTCGACACTGCTACCGCCACGACCAATAATAACACCTGGCTTGGCAGCGGTGATATTGATGATGATTTCTCCTCTACTTCTTTCGATTTCGATACGATCAAGGCTAGCTTCGCGCAATTCTTTGGTTAGAAATTTTCTAATCTTAATATCCTGCTCTAAAAGCTCAGCATAATCTTTTGAGGCAAACCAGCGTGAACGCCAGCTTTCACTCATACCTAAACGAAATACTCTTGGATTGATTTTCTTTCCCATATTTTTAACCAGTCTTTACTCTTACACCCTTGACCTTATGGTCAGGATTTTGACTATCTTTAATTTTCTTTGATGAATTTTTACCTTTTTTACTATCTTTTGCTGGACCTTCTTTGATGTCGGACTTTTTATCAACCTTAGTCAAATCAACTGTCTCTACTGGTTCAGATTTTTTCTCACGCAATTTGCTAGTAGCACCAGCTTTTAAGGTCAAGACTAAAATAACATGACAAGAATGTTTCTTGAAACCATGAGCGCGACCAAAAGCAGATGGCCTCCAACGCTTACTAGCCACACCTTCATTGACCAAGACACTCTTCACTATCAAATCATCAGAGTCCAACTCATAACGATCTTTAGCATTGGCAATTGCTGAACGCAAAAGTTTCAACAAAACTGGTGCTGATCTCTTTGGCAAAACAGTCAAAATACTTTCAGCCTTAGCAACGCCTTTGCCACGTACTGTGCCAGCCACTAGACGCATCTTCTTGGCGCTAATGTTCACATTAAATAATTTAGCTTTAACCTCAATCATATATATTACTTAGTACCTTCTTTAGCTTGACTCTTGGCCATCTTACCACCATGACTGACAAATTTTCTGGTAGGAGAAAATTCTCCCAAACGATGACCAACCATGTTTTCTACTACGTAGACTGGTATATGCTCACGACCATTGTGAACACCAAAGGTAAAACCAACCATTTCTGGAGATATTACAGAAACCCTTGACCAGGTTTTAATTACTTTACCTTCTCCCGATTTTAGATTAGCTATCTTTTTCAATAACTTTGGATCGGTAAAAGGACCTTTTTTTAAACTTCTTGACATAAGATTTTATTTATTCTTACTGCGTCTTTGAATAATAAATTTATTGGAATATTTGTTGGCTTTACGAGTTTTGACACCCAAAGCTTTTTTACCAGTATAGGTCTTTGGTGCTTTCAAACCGATGGGATTGTGACCTTCACCACCACCATGAGGATGATCTACTGGATTCATAGCCTTACCGCGAACAGTTGGTCTGATACCACGATGTCTCATACGACCAGCTTTTCCCCAGCGAATATTTCTAAATTCTGGATTGCTAGGCACACCAACGCTGGCAGAGCAACGACTCAAAACAATTCTGACTTCACCACTTGGCATCTTTAAAATGGCTTTTTCACCGTCCAAGGAAGTCAACAATAAAGAGTTACCTGCTGAACGAGCTAATTTACCACCTTTGCCAGGATTGATCTCCACGTTGTGAACTAGAGTACCAGTAGGCATCTGACCCAATGGCATTCTATTACCAACAGACATAGGAGCTGTTTTCAAAGATGAAACTACACTATCACCAATTTTAATTTGATCTGGGGCAATAATATATCTTTTTTCACCATCTTTGTAGACAACCAAAGCAATAGTAGTGTTGCGATTTGGATCGTACTCAAAAGCTCTGACTACACCAGGAATATCATATTTATCCTGCAAGAAATCAACAACTCTGATTAACTTCCTAGCTCCACCACCTTGATGACGCACGGTAATTTTACCCTGAGCATTGCGACCAGCAGCTCTTTTTTTGTGATACACCAAAGATCTCTCTGGTCTTTTTTTGGAGATATCTTTGCGTACCAACACTGAAGTGTGGCGACGAGCAGGGGTAGTTGGTTTGTATAATTTAATCGGCATA
>CAYRIU010000008.1:0-7015 GCA_964424615.1 uncultured Gammaproteobacteria bacterium
TAAGGCAGCAAAATCTGCTGGTAATTTTTTATAAACCTGATAATAGTTATTTAAATTATTATCTATTTCATTAAAATTATTAATAATCAATTGATCAATCTGCCTATTTCTAGCAATTTTGGGAGATTCTACGATAAATAGTGAAGCCACAAAAGCTGCCACAATAATAGCTAATGAAGCAAAAAAGTATATTTTTAATACTTTATCTTTGTAGCCATTGGTTTTTTCGCGTCTAATATCATAAAAATAAAAAGAAAACACAATGCCAGAGATGACCAAGGTGGTCAATGATTTTAGAATAATCTGATTGGTAATAGCACCATTCAAATAGCTGACTAATATGGCTATCAATGAGCCAATCATAACCAAAAAAGCAATAAAAATAATCAAATAAGTGAGCCATTTACGGACGCCAGCTTCTTTGTCTAGCTCACCCTTTTCTAGATTTTGATAAATAAATTTGTTAGAAAAATAATAAATTGGAGTAGCCACTATCAATGAAGCAATGGCAAATTTCAAAACTTCTGGAGAAAAAGCTGCATTATTTTGCGGTAAAATATCGACAATGTATTTATTGATAAACTGAAAAATAATCTGCCCGACATTGATAGAAACAAAAGCTAGGGCTACTAGCGATAACAAATAAAGAAAAGCAAATTTGGCCGAGTTATTCTTTGACATATTTTTAATTAGCAACTAGTCAAAATTATCTGCAAAAACATTTCCAACGAGCACCGCCGTTAGTATCTTGAGCCGAGCACTGGGTTTGCCCACCAGCACTAATCCCACTTTGACAGTCTTGAGCGCTAGACCAGGCTTCAGCGCCAAATCCGACTGCCCCGCGAGAAGTGATGGCTGTGCCATCATCACAGATTTTATTTATTGACTGACAATATTCACTACAACTAGAAAAATTATCCAAACTGACACAATTCGACCAGGTACCAGTGATACTAGTATTAAAATTATAAACTGGCTTATCTACTAGTGGTAATTTGTAAGTCTTAGTAAAACAAGCGTGACCAGCGGCATGCACCCATGAATTACTTGCCTCATAATCATAAAAAAAAGACTGATCATTTTTATCAGATGAATTTGTCTGGAAATCAGTACAAAGTTTATAGGTAACTAAACCATCTAAAGTGGACACAATACTATAATCATATTTTGTATTAGTCTTATTATTGGTCAACTGATCTGCGGTCAAAGGTTGGGAATACGAATCATATTTTGACATCAAAACATCAAGATTTTCTGGCATTTTTTTATTTTTATCTGCATACCTCACAATAGCATTATTCACATTGCTCAGTTCGCTAGTAATGTCAGCATCACTTTTTAACTTTTGAGCGCTGACTGGCGAACCCACTACAATAAAGCCAAAAATTATACTGATAATAACTAAAAATATAGAAAAGCCAAAAAATCCAATAACAAATTTATCGTGAGCAACAATTTCTTTTCTACTAATATCATACAAATAGTACCCCAAAATAATACCGGCAATGGCAATCACGGTCAACATTTGCAAGGTAAATTTGGCTGTCATGTCACCATTTAAAAAATTAAAAATTACACCAATCAAAGAACCAATAATAGTTAAAATGGCCGACAAAAGAAGTAGATATGTCAACCAACGACGCAAACCGGCCCGCAATGATATATCACCATTGATCAATCCCTTGCGAATAAAATGGGTAGTCAAATAGTAAACTGGACTACCAACAAGCAACGAGGCTATACCAAACTTCACAGTACTTGGTGAAAAATAGCCATAATAAACATTTGGTGTACCAATATATTTCTCTATCAGGGAGAAAAAAATAGAACCAACAGCAAAAGCTATAATATTAAGCGTGCCAAATGATAATAAATATAAAAAGGCATACTTTGGAGAATTGTGGTGGGCCGGCTCGCTCGGGACTTGATAGGCTGACTGAGGTGTCATCATCGGTGTCGATACTGGCACTTGATTCATAATTGGCTGATTTTGATCCATATTATTATTTTAATACTGACAACTTGATTGTATCATACTATCTATCAATTTTACAGATTAATAATGAACTAAACAACCAAAACATATAAACTTACCAACATCAGAATATACACCACGACTGAACCTACATAAAATAAACTTGAATATTTACCACGCTCAAGCCGACTGTCGCCTTTGATTTTTATTAAATTATTATAAATTTGGTGAGTATATATCAAAACAAAAATGCCATAAAAATAGTAAAACATTGACATTAATACACTAACTATCTGCGCATTCTTTATGAGGCCAACTAGCAAAACAAATATAAGTAAGGGCAGCAATAAAAATAAACAACGTAATATTAAGGCTATCCAGTAACCTTTAATTAATTCCATAGCTCTCCTGAGTGCGGATTGACCATGATAATCCTCTATGAAAAAAACCCAAGCTACTACAGAATAAAAAATTAAAGCCAAAAATACTGGTATAGTTGATAGGACAATCAATATATCATTGGTAATCAACAACCAAATAAAAAACACCACGACTAGCCAAAACATGGTCATGGCGAAAGACAAAAAATATTTATTAGACATGCGCCAAGATTCCTTGATGTTGTTAATATTTTTTCCTAAAACTAAATAAACAATTATATTGATCATAATAGCCAGATAGACCAATAACATAAAAAGTGCTAAGACTACAACATGCTCGACTATGATAAGATTTGGTAGATTGGCAAAAATACTATTCACTAGCTCCAATAAAATAGCGACCAAAAAAGAGGCCAGTAAACTCAGCAATAATACCATGATAACTATACGTATTTTTTGATGAAGAATCTGCCAAGAGGCAGTAAGCAACTCTCTGACTGATGACAAAGGTGCTGCTTTATCTAATTTTATTTGTGTATTTTGTGCTTGATCCATAAATTTAATTAATTACTTACAAAATATATTTCCCTGATGCTTATCTATTAAACATAGCAAATTAAGCAATTTATGTAAAATTATTTTAATCAGATAGCTCTGTCACATACTGACCATAAATCCAGCCAACTTTATTGTCCGGCCATATTATCCTGTACCAGGGAAATTGATCATTATTAGGATTGGCTTTGATGCTACTGACTTCTAATTTATCACCATCATGAACTGTATTGACTAGCTTAGCTGTTTTTGATGGCTCTAATCTAACATTTAAAGAGCCCGATGGCGTGCCTTTTATCAATACATAATAATGCTGCTCTTGCTGCGAAGTATTATCTACTGGTATTTGCACTGTAGAAGAAGCTTGTACCAAATCTAATGCAACATCTGATGGTGAATTAGTGATTGGTAATTGATCTGCTGAAATATTGTTATTTTGCTGACTAGTATTTTGTGATAAATTTTGTTCCTTTGGTACTAATTTATAAAAATTTACCAACCAATAACCTACGGCAATAAGTGCCAATACAAACAAAGCAAAAGCCAAGCCACCCAGATGATGCCTTATTCTAATACTTATATTTTTTATAGCCGTTGCAAACTTACTTGGTTTAGCATGCAATTTTCTACTACTAGCTACCTGTGCCCCCAAATGTTTTTTGATTGTCCTGTGTTGACGCAACAAGTGAATCAAAATAGTTAGCAATAAGATAAAATTTACTAATAATAACAATAGCATATTACTGGAAGCATTTTTGCCAATACCAGCTACATATGACCAAAAGCCAGGCACTGATTCTTTGTGATCGATAAGATTTTTCAAACCATCCAAATTTTGCTTGGCAATATTTAGATTTGCTAAATTGTCTTGGTAAATAGCTATCAGCTTCTCCGCTGAATTTATGTTTTCTCTTTGAGTTTTGGTAATTTGTTCAATCTTCAAATCTAAGTCATTCTTTAATAACAAAGCTTGAGGAAAATATTGACCTTTTTCTAATTGAGCATAATATTCGGCTGCTTGATTTTTAATTTCACTTAACTCACGATCAGTAATATACCAAACATTCTGTAAACGAATAGTTTTTTTGATAGTAGCTTTGGCTTCTAGGTCAAATTCTGCACTAGCAAGCAACGCCCCCTTAGCCTCATCATATGCAATTACGAAACCACCATTATCAATAATATTTTCTAGTTTTAATTCCTTTGGCAAGTATTCTCTATATGAATATTTTTGTCTGACCTGAGCTGGATTGTAAATCGTGATATTCAGGTCAAAAGAATTGATAACATAAGTAGAGCTCAGCTTTGGAGCGTCAACTGTGGTTTCTGGTTTAGTCGGTGTGGTAGTATCTGTAGATGGTTTAGTGTCGCTTGGCTGCGTGGTCTTCTCTACCAAAGTCAGGGAAACTTGCCCTAAGCCAGCCAAGACATCTGTACCTATGCCATCATTGGCCCTGACTGCAGCTGAGGCAAAATAAATAGAGGCCGTACCGGCTTTTTTGACTCTAAAAGTGATAGATAATAGGGTGCCAGCTGAACCATTGTACCCAGGAGTTGGCACGCCACCATTAAAACTAACTGTACCCGCGCTATTAGAAAATGCCGGCTCCTCTACCCACAAAGAAAAAACTGAACCTTTACTAACAGAGGCTACGTCCAACATTTCGGTGGGAAAACTAATATTAGCCTCAGCATTATTTATAGCTTCACCACTAGTATTGACTACGACGGAAATTTTAACAATATCACCAACATTAACAGTTTTGCTGGCTGGATAAAAATACATCGAAGCTGCCTGAGCAGTAGATGCTAAATAAAAAAATAAAAAGAAAAATATTACTAAAAATAATTTTTTATTTGGATAATTTTTTTTTGCGTTTTGAAACATTTTTACGCTTAGGTGTGTTTTTATTTTTAACTTTTATCATGAAAAATGTAGCAACGATAGATATTGCTATTATAAAAAATAATAATACTACTAGTAACCATTGATTATTTTTTGTAGTACTCGTAATAGTTGGTTTATATTTAATAACGCTAGCATTACCTGCTTTATCGACAGCTAGGACTACTATATCACTCTTCAAAGATTGATCTTGTAGGACATAAGGACTTTCTGAGCGCACAAAACCCCTATCACCTTCTTTGACCTCAAAATGATCCAAGCCTGATTGCTCATCTCTAGCTGTAATGGTCAAAAAATATTTACCATTAAATATAGCTGGATCTCTACCAATCACTATAGCTAAATCAACTGGTCCAATATTGTCATTTTCTAATTCTTGTTGCCAAGCATCAGTACTGGTAGATAAATTATTAATCTGTATAGCCATCTCGCCTTTATTCAAAATAGGGCGAGTAATGGTACCCAAGCCATCATTTAGATAAAGATTGGTACTGGGAGATACAGTAAAATTAGCTACTCCTTCTTTTTTAGCTGTAAAAATTATCTTGAAAACCAAACCATCTTGTTTGATGCCATTGGGTGTACCGCCAGCAAACATAATCTTACCACTCTCATTGGAAAAAACTGGAATTCTCGGCCAAACACTAAAAATAGAACCGCCAGTACTCACCTCTTTTATATTGATCACATCGGAATTAAACTGCACCTCACCATCTATAGCGTTAATCTGTTCTCTGCCTGCAACCAAACGGAGTTCTGCAACAAAAGTATCATTAACAAAAACTTTTTTATCTGGTAAGACAAAACCCAACGATGACGCTAAACTCGCCAAAGGAGAGGTTATTAACCATACGAATAAAATAATTTTAAAAAATTGTCCTATTTTTTTATTCATTTTAGTTTTATTTTCTAATTATAGGAATCCCCTTGCTACCCCACTGATATAGCAAAATAGAAAAGTCTACTGAGTCTACTTTATCGTCATCATCCATGTCTACACAGGCATTGAGATATGGGGGTCTCGTCTTCCAAAAATATAATAGTATAGAAAAATCAACCGAATTAACCTTATTATCGTGATTTAAGTCTGCACCAGAACAAATGCCTGGTACTATAGGTGTTGTAGTCGCTGGCGGGGTCACGGGCGTAGGTGGGTTATTATTACCACCGCCTCCTCCACCACCTCCGCCTCCTCCTGGAGGAGTAGGAGGTGTACTATCGCTAATAGCGGTAAATGATCTAGAAGAACCTGATGATTCTGTACCAAAATAAACTACTAATTTAAAATAATAATTACCCGTATTGGCCACATCGGCTGTCAAAGTAGTATTCCAATTCTCATTGGCTTGTATAAATTTGGCAGCTGAGGCATAGAACACATCATCACCTCCACCACAAGTATTGTTGGCCGATGTCACTACACACCATTCATACAAATACTCATAGCCACCAGTACCCTCGTTACTAATAGTTACATTAGCGGCAATACTAGGAACTGTATTATCAGTAATGCTATTTATAATGACTTGAGCTGGAGCGCCTCGCACTTCCCAATAATCACTGAGTGTGACAACTTGACCAGAGGTTACCTCAGTTGTCACAATGGTTTCCCAAACACCTTGAGCAGCTAATGTAGGTACGCTATACACATATTCATAAATACCAGTACCAATATCTGTCATTGAAATATTAGAAACAATGGTATTTCTATTAACATCATAAATGGTGATTTGCGGAGCGGCAAAACTATCAGCTGGTTGACCAGCATTAGAAGTATATATTTTTACCCTATATTGATTACCGGCCAATATTTGTTGGGTGTCTGTCATATTGACTGTCCATGAACCATTGCCTCCAGAGTGAACCACTGAACCGATATATGCCCAAACATCGGCTGCTGTAATGTCATTACCATAATAAGTCAATGTCCTAGTAGCGTTTGACCAAACACCAGCAGCAATTGTGGATGTAGCATAATCTGTCAATGATCTTGTTGGAGCAAAGGTGTCGTTCCAGACGTCAGCGGCTACTGATCCTAGTGAGGTAATAGTGCGTGAACCATTGGACCAGATATCAGATACTAAAGTACCAAAAGAAGTTAAGGTTCTTGAAGGTGAATCCCAGACAGCAAGAGCCACGGTTGAAGTTGATACTGAGGCTACTTGTTTACCTATGGTGCCATCACTAGTCAAAGTAGAT
>CAYRIU010000009.1:0-5101 GCA_964424615.1 uncultured Gammaproteobacteria bacterium
CCCTGAGCATTGCGACCAGCAGCTCTTTTTTTGTGATACACCAAAGATCTCTCTGGTCTTTTTTTGGAGATATCTTTGCGTACCAACACTGAAGTGTGGCGACGAGCAGGGGTAGTTGGTTTGTATAATTTAATCGGCATATATTTTGTGAACTATATTCCTTCGTATAATTTGATACTATCACCTTTTCTCAAGGTAACAATAGCTTTTTTAATTTTTTTTGTCTGACCATAATTACGTCCATATCTCACATATTTACCGTCAGAGATGATAATATTTACATTAGTTGGACGGACATTATATAGCTCTTGAATAGCTTTTTTGATCTCAACTTTATTAGCATCCTGTGAAACTTCAAAAATATATTTATTCAAAGCATTGACCATAGTTGATTTTTCGGAAATCACTGGCTTGATCAAATATTTAGCTGGACGACCGATAGCTTTAATAGATTTTACTTCAGCATGAGTTTTTACCTTAGCTGTAGCACCATCTTTTTTGGCTGGTCTACCACCACGCTTGACTAATGTTTTTTCTGGTCTTTTTTTAAATATAGCCATATACTTTATTTTCTATAATGCTCTTGAATCTTAGTCAAAAGTGCTTTGTTTACTACGAGATACTGATATTTCAATAAATCAACTACATTCAAACTGCCTACAAAAATAGTTTCTATTTTTTTCAAATTCTTGGCAGCTAAATTGACATTATCTTTGGCAGAATTTGTGACAATCAAAGTTGATTTGCCATTGATTGGTAATTTTTTCAAAGCATCTTGCAAAGATTTGGTCTTGGCATCTTTCATATCATAGCTATCCACGACAATCAAATTATCACTAGCCAATTTATCAACCATTACCATCTTCAAAGCAGTAGCTTTGGTTTTTTTATTAATCTTCTGAGAAAAATTTCTATCAGTAGTAGGACCAAAAGTGATACCACCGCCTACCCACAAAGGCGAACGGATGGAGCCGTGTCTAGCACGACCAGTACCTTTTTGTTTCCAGGGTTTTTTACCACCACCACGCACCTCTGATCTACCTTTGGTGTGAGCCAAAGTTTCACGAGAATTAGCGCGTTGAGCGATGACAACTTGTTGGACGACTACTGGGTTTATTTTGACGCCAAAAAATTTAGCATCTACCTTTTCATCACCAATGACTTCACCCTGCCAGTTATATAATTTTACTTTAATATCTGACATATATTTATTCTCTCTTGGCTTCCTCTACTTTTTCTTCAACTACGTCAACCTTTGTATCTTCAGCTTCTACTTTTTCTTCTGGAGTAGTAGCTACTACTTCTGCTTCACTAGTTTCAGCTTTGACTTCTTCTGGAGTCACGGCTTCTTCTGCTGTAGCTACGTCTTCGACTACCACCTCTTCTGGTGCAGTCTCTGTCTTGGCTTCTACTTTATCTTTCAAAACCAACTCACCATCAGCTTTGATCATCAATAAAGCATGTCGAGTACCAGGCATAGCCCCTTTGATATAAAGTAAATTCTTTTCTAAATCTACTTCGATGACTTCTAGATTTTTGATAGTCACTCTATCACCACCCATGCGTCCACCCATGCGTGTACCTTTGAATACATGTTGTACACCACCAGCACCGATGGATCCTGGCATGCGTAGCTGATCTTTGTGTCCATGAGTAGCTGGAGAGCCATGAAAACCATGACGCTTTACTACACCTTGAAAACCCTTACCTTTGGAGATAGCAGTGACGTCCACATAATCTCCAGCTTGAAAACTACTAACGTCAATCATTTTACCACGCTCAAAGGCATCGCCTTGATCAACACGAAACTCGCGCACATCACGGTAATTTTCTAAACCCTTCAAGTGTCCTGCCAGCGGTTTATTCAGCTTCTTTTTGAAGCCAAAACCAATCTGAACGGCTTTGTAACCATCATTGTCCTCGTTTTTGACTTGAGTAACCGCGCAAGGACCAGCCTCGACGACAGTTACCGGTACCCAAGTACCATCAGCCAAAAATCTTTGGGTCATGTGTAACTTTTTTCCTAAAATAAACTTGGCCATATCTATAAATTAATTAAAAATCGCGACTTTATCTTTAAAAATACTCATTCTTAAGGACAAAATCGCGATGGCTAGCCACTACCACAGCAGGCTAACACAACTTTTTCAAATTTTTACTAAATTAAATTTGGCGATTTTTCCCTAAAACGTTTCTATCCCGGTCACCACACTTCCCAAAAAATTGGGGTTATGACAACAGATAAACACATTTTTATTTTATCTCTCGTTTCTAAAACGAGAACTTACATTTTAATTTCAATATCTACACCAGCTGGTAAATTGAGATTCATCAAAGAATCAACTGTCTGAGGTGTAGGATTCAAAATATCCAACATTCTTTTGTGCACACGCATCTCGTATTGATCACGAGCATCTTTGTGTACAAAAGTAGATCTCAATACAGTAAATTTCTTTTTCTCAGTAGGCAGTGGAATTGGTCCAATAACTTTGGCGCCAGCACGATCAACTGTATCAATGATAGTCTTGGTAGACTGATCAATGATCTTATGATCAAAAGCGCGAATCTTGATGCGGATTCTGGATTGACCTTCTTCTTTGACTTCTTTGGCTTGCATGGAATTGAAATGGTTCTTAATTACTTAATGTTCTAATTTTATAATTTAACCCCGCCCTCTCGCGAGGGCGGGGAAAAAAATTATTTTATAATCTTGGTAACGGCACCAGCACCTACAGTGTGGCCACCTTCACGAATGGAAAACTTGGATTGCTCTTCCAAAGCTACTGGATGAATCAATTTGATATGCAAAGTAGCGGTATCGCCAGGCATAACCATCTCAGTACCTTCTGGTAAAATAATTTCACCAGTCACATCAGTGGTACGGATATAAAACTGTGGTTTGTAACCTTTGAAAAATGGAGTGTGTCTACCACCTTCGTCTTTGCTCAAGATATAAATTTGAGCTTCGAACTCGGTGTGAGGAGTGATACTACCTGGTTTACACAAAACTTGACCTCTTTCTACTTGGTCTTTTTTGGTACCACGTAGTAATAAGCCAGCATTGTCACCAGCGCGACCTTCATTCAACTGCTTGTTAAACATCTCAATACCAGTTACTACTGTTTTTTGAGTATCCAACAAACCTACAATTTCCACTTCGTCGTTTAATTTGATAATACCTCTTTCAATACGACCAGTCACTACAGTACCGCGACCTTCGATTGAGAAGATATCTTCGATAGGCATCAAAAATGGTTTCTCAGTATCACGTACTGGATCTGGGATGTATTCATCCAAGGCTTTTAATAAATCCAAAATTGGTTTGGCATCTTCGCCACCTGGATTTTCCAAAGCTTTGACAGCAGAACCACGGATGATAGGAGTTTTATCACCTGGGAATTCATATTTCTTCAAAAGATCTCTGATTTCTTCTTCTACTAAGTCAACTAACTCTGGATCATCTACTTGGTCCATCTTGTTCAAGAAAACAACAATGTAAGGCACACCAACTTGGCGAGCGAGCAATATGTGTTCTCTGGTCTGAGGCATAGGACCATCAGCAGCTGATACTACCAAAATAGCACCATCCATCTGAGCAGCGCCGGTGATCATGTTTTTCACATAGTCGGCGTGTCCTGGACAATCGACGTGAGCATAGTGTCTTTTTTCAGACTCATACTCAACGTGGGCGGTAGCAATGGTAATACCACGCTCACGCTCTTCTGGAGCATTGTCGATTTGATCGACGTTCTTGGTTTGGGCTACACCACCAGTGGCGCTAATAACTTTTAAAATAGCGGCTGTTAATGTGGTTTTGCCATGGTCAACGTGGCCGTTAGTACCGACATTGACGTGTGTTTTTGTGCGTTGAAATTCTGCCATCTTTTTAATCTCCTTTGATAGCACCCTGAGGGCAGTTACTTTAGATAAATGACCTCGGGTTTTGTTAACCAACTATCTTTAAATTTATTGATTAATTATTAATAATATTTATATATAAAACAGAAAAGATTATAGCAAAGAATTATAATTTTGGCAAGGGGATAAGCTCATATCACATTTTTTATGATATTTGAGCTAATTTTAGCCAAAATATTATTCTATTGGTTCAATATAATATTTTTCTTCTTCCTCTACTTCCTGAGTATCTTCTGGTTTTTGAAAAATAGTAGTAGGCTCCAAAACAGCTTCTGCTGACCTATCTTTGACATCAACTTTGAACTGATCAAGATTATAATCAGCTGCAAAATCCTCCTGTGAAGCCTTCCAAACGGCTATATCGCGGTTTATTTTCTCCAAAAGCTCTTGTTCGGTCAATTCTTGCAAATTTGTATTGTGGGTCATCAGGGCTTGATATTCCTTGAGAGCCAAAATGACAAATGGTTCATGAGTTTCTGAGATAACTATGACCTTGTCACCAGTTTTGGCAGTTAATTCCAAAACTTTTTCCAAATTCTTAAAATTTGCCATATTTTTGCTATTTAAGTAGCTAATATCTTATAAAAAACTAAGGGTTTTGTCAAATTACTGCTTATAAGACTATTGACAAAATTCCTAAAATAGTCAATAATAACATGTTAAATGTTCCCGGCTGCTAAGCAGCCATTGTTGGTCAAACCGTGACAGAAGGAGACAGCGATGTTGGAAAGACTGCAGATGGAGCTCGAGGCGATCAAGCTCGACGACCCCGAGGTCGTTGAGCTGGTGGAAGGCTTCGAACTGGGCGACCCGGAAGACGGCGACGAGGTCGTCGGTGTGCTGGATGAGCAGAGCATCAAGCTCAAGATCCTGTGCACCAAGATGTACAAGCAGGCCATGCAGATGGCCAAGGACCACGAGGCGGCTCACCTGGATCCCAGGCAGAGCCACGACAAGGAGTCCTGCAAGGCCCTCCACGAGCAGTTCGTCGCCCACCTCACCAGGATGGAGCTCCTCCAGGACCTGACCTGGATGATCATCCGCCTGGACCACAACCTGACCACCGCCGAGTCCGTCGGCGTGCGCAAGGGTTGGCAGGTCGTCAAGTCGTCCAAGCCCAAGCCGCGGACCATGGACGCCGCGGTGGTCGGGATGATCACCATGCGCGGACTCGATGACATCG
>CAYRIU010000010.1:0-7752 GCA_964424615.1 uncultured Gammaproteobacteria bacterium
GGTTGTTTAGGATTTCTGTGACAATGGTTGAAGTAGCTGTATCAAGATATGTTTCAGTGGCCAAGTTTCCTCCTGCACCTAGTGATTTAGTAGTTAAGGCCCTGGTTGGAGCAAAGGTGTCGTTCCAGACGTCAGCAGCTAGATTACCAAAGGCCGTCATGGTCCTAGTACCATTTGACCATATATCCGAAATTAGAGTACCAAAAGAAGTTAAAGTGCGACCACTATATGACCACACATCAGCGGCTGTCAAAGAGCCACCACTGACAATAGATGAAACTGCCGCATCCAAAGTATCTACCAAATGTTTACCTACTGAACCAATGGTATTAAAAGTAGATGTCGGTGTATTCCAAACTGCGCTAGCCACATCTTGAACAACAGTCGTTGTTGTCAATACAAAAGTTTTGTCTCCCTTGATCAAATCTACACCAACCGATCCACACTCCATATTAGCCGGCCAAATACCAGGAGTACTAGAACCAGTAAAATTATAATAATGCCAACCAGTGGTAGAAGTAGACATCAGAACATTAGAAACAACTGGAACTAGCTCATTATTTCCATCTTTATAAGGCGCCCAAATATCCAAAAAACAATCTGTGGTGGTAGCCACATAGGCATCATCATAGACAAATTCGCCAATAACCACTTGCTCATCTACTGGATATTGCTCCCCTACTGCTGATACTTTAGTGACAAAAAAGAAAACAGAAAACACCATGACTACCATGACTATTTCCACCATTTGAAATAATTTTTGTTTTATATTTTTTGCCATTATTGATTAATCTAGCATGATAAAAACATCACCAGCACCACCAGTCACCAATGGCGCCTCTAATAACAACAATGTCCCATTTGTTTCTACCAAAATATCTAAGGGTGAATTCAAAGTACCTTGTGGTATTTCCACAATAAAATTTTGACCATCACCTTCTTGAAAATTTACATCTGTCAAAGCCATAGGTACCTACGCTCTATTTTTACTATTAATTTTTTTATTAGATTTAGTTAATTTAGCTAATAATTTACCACTTTTATTTTTAGCTTTTGATACTGGTGCAATGTCTGGACTGACGGGTTCTTCTGTGCTTGGCAATTTTATTGGCTCCTCTGGCCTGATGATTGGCTCAGTGCTAGTTGGATTCTCTACAGGCGGTATCTCTGGCACTACTTCCTCTGGCGGTGTAACCACTGGCTCTTCGACAACTGGATTTTCTACTACTGGCGTAGGCTCTTCCACAATTGGTCTATCTATAGGTTGAGTCGGTTCTTCTGCAACTATAGCCTTATCTTTCACACGATGTTTATCTAGCCAATTGGCTACAGCATTGACACCGGCTTGCCATGAACTATATGTTCTAGTGGCTGTGCCAGTATTACCGACATTACCTGGATTCAAAGTTTCTACAGCTACACCCAAAGTACCAAAACGAGATTCAAGCTCCATGATAGCCATCAAAAGACGACAATCCACATTGTATTCTGAGGCAGCATTAAAAATCATTAAACCAGTCAATGGACAGCCGATAACTACCTGACCAAGATAAACATCAATACTAGCAACGCTGGTCATTGGACCCATAGAACTCAAAATAATAGAAATCTTCTGCACGTGCATAGGGTCAGCAGCGTAAGTCGATAAATCATAATCAGCTAAACATTGTGATCCTTCTGAGCTCACTATGGAGTTTTGTTGAGGGTCTACTATACTGACACCTCCCCTATTTTTACGTCGCTGTCCTTCTTTATAAAAAGCTACAGCTCGATGAGAAGAACTAGGATCCAGCTTAACTAATTCGGCACCCAACTCCTCTTCATCATTAAAACGATAAACTACACCACCATATTTGATAAACTGAGCTTGATAAGCACCAATAGCCACACTGGGATTATTTATTTCACAACATTCAATCAATTGATCCTCATCATAATCACCACTAGGTGAAAAGACAATCAAATTTTCATTTTGTGGCACTTTTTGAGATTTTTCTATATGCACCATATATTTATATTAAGATTGTGTTAATAAAGCCCTGACTCTAATATTGTCACCCAAAGATGTTGGTGTATAGCGAATATAAGTTGTTTCATTGCCCTTGTCCGTAGTATTGTAAGAACCCCAATTACTACCACCGTCTGTTGATTTTTCAAAAGTACCGCTAGCCTGGGCAACTGTTGTATCGGTGAGCAATAAACCACCAGTCACTGCGTCATAAAGCTTAATAGTCAAAGATGGCACAGTACTACCAAAGGCAGTAGAAAATCTCCAAGCAAATATCTTGCTCGTAATGCTTGATTGGCCAGCAGAAGGTTGATAATGACTATCCGTGGTGTTATCTTCATAAACACAACAAATATTATAAATTCTATCAGGTAGACAATGTGTACCAGCTACTCTAAATTCAATAGCAAACTGTATACTGTCACCAGCTACAGCGCTAGACAAATCACCAGTTTGATCAACTAATGTCCAAGATCCAGAATCATCAGTTATGCCTGACGTTCTATAATAAACCCTGTATGGCTCTGTGGGGATGGTTAGATTACCGTCACCCAAATACTTGGCATCATTAGAATAAACTCTCACCAATTTAACTGCGCCCGAAGTACTCAAGGCTGGTGTAATCAATCTTTGGTTGACATTACCGCCGGTCACTATTCCGGCAGCATAGGCCCAATCAGCACTCAAAGGCACGGCGTAGACCAAATTGGTAGTAGAGGCTGTACCAGTCCTAGCAAAATAAGCTAAACCACCCTCAGACCAAATACTCAAGGCTGCACCCTGCTGACTCAAGTGAGGCACAGAATTTGAATCGGCACTACCCTGATCTTGCTGTCTGGTATCAGCCAAAAATATATGATCAAACTGCGATCCATCAGTCTTGTATTGAGTGATATATGCTCTATTATGTGCTGGCACCGTACCAACACCCGTGGTGGTAATAATCAACCTATCAATCTGATCAGCAACCTCCATCTGCGTCATGATGGAAGATGCTGTAAAAGTACTAGTACCACCTGTGGGTACTTCCGTCATATAATCAGTAATCCAAGTAGTCGAGCCACTTGTAATGCCAGAAACTGCTGCTCTACCAACACGAGTAGTGGTCACAAAATACAAACTTTTTACTCCACTAGCCGGACCATGATTGAGTGTGCCGATTCTGCCATTATTGGTTTGTGATAAAGTACCGGTAAAAGCTTGAGCACCTGTTTTCAAAACAAAGGCTGCTGTATTGACCTTACCAGAAGATGGTGCTCCAAAAGTAGCTCTGACATTATACTTAAAACAATATGTCAAAGTTAGGTCTATACAATACGCATATTGCTGAGTCCATGAGTCCCTAGAGTCAATAGCCACTCCTGATACGTTGGTCATGGTGGTAGTAGCCGCATCACTCAACCAATATACAGCTTTTACCTTATCAGTAGTGGTGGCCGCTGCAATAGTTGTACCACCAACTGTAAAATCACTAAAAGAAACACAAGCAGTCAAAAATAATCCACCATTGGCTGCTGTAGCGTTGGTCTGAGCACTTAAAATTCTCAAATCTTCAATTACATAGGCTGTACCAGCACTCAAAGTCAAACTTGGTGCTGTACCGCCGGTACCTGATGCTGTCACATTACTTTGAACAGTAATGGATGTATCAGAGCCAACAGCATTAATATAATACCAAGTAGATATTTGAGTGGGATCAGTAGAGCCAAAGCCAATCCTGGCACCAAGAAAAATTCTATCAGTTGACCAGGTGGTGCCAGAGCCAGTAATCGTGGCACTAGCTGAAGCCGAGACAGTGCCGGTAGTATAGGTATCGTATAATACCCTCATACCCCTAGTGGTCACGTTACCAGTGGTTGGAAAAGTATTAGTAATAAAACCTTGCCAGGCAAAAAGTGAGGTGTTTCTATTATAAGTGAAAAGAGTGGTACGACGAGTAGCAGCAACTGCCGCATTATCTGCCAAAAATACCCAGTCTATTTGTACATCCTTATCAATCACAAAAGAAGTTCCGGCGTCAATCGTGCCGGCTGTATTTTCTAGGGTAATTGAAGTCCCAGAAGCTATAGCAGCAATAGTATACCAAGTAGTAACCGAATCGCGATCAGTGGTACCAAAACCAATTCTCGCGCCAATAGGCACGCCGTTGGCCAACCAGCTAGTACCAGAGCCAGTGACCGCTGTACCAGACACTGATACTGTACCAGTGCTATACGTGCCTGATTTATTGCACCACCTGACAACATGAGGGTAAACACCTGGCACAGCAGTAGATGTTTCGTTTGGTCTTGCTATACCTATTTTGGCTGGCCCAGCAAACTTATCAGTTGGATTGGACCCAGTGTATTGCTCGAATAAATCACCTAAATTAGTTTTAGTTGATGAATAAGATGTATATGGTGTAGTAGGCCCAGTAAACAAATGTTCTATAACTCTTTTTGCCATATATTTAAATTATTTTTTTTATACTTCATCATAAATTATTACTGTTTGCACTGAACCAGTCCCATTGATGGCACAATACAGTATTTCGTCTACTCCCCCCTCGACATAGTTAGGGTGACTATTAGAACCATAAAGACCGCCCGTACGAGGAGCTAAATATTTTTCAAAATCAGTCCCGCCAGAGGTAAAACGATAGCCAATATCCGTCATATTGGCTGTCAAACTAAAACGCAATGAATACAAGCGGATTTTTTTGCCAGAAGTGGGTGTATGGATAGTACCCGAGGCACTCAAAGAAATAGTTTTTTTATAGATTATTTTGCCAGATGGCAAGCTTGCTAAAGTTTCCTCAGTAGCTGGATTGATCCTCACATCAGAAGCATTTTTCAAACCAACTACACTAGTAGCTGGCGTAGCGCCCATGACCAAAGCTTCTGCTTTTTTGGGCAACATAGAGGCACCGACTGCTCCCGCCCCGATGACACCCAAAGTCTTCAAAAATAAACGACGCTTTTCGTCACTTACCTTTTTTGCATCACCCAAAAACAAAGACTGCTCGTCTTGCTTTTGCACAACATCTTTTGTGACCAGGTCATCGCTACTGACCAAGTGAAAAGAATATTTAAAGGGTAAGATTGACATTTTTCAAAAAATTTTTATTTTTATGTTACGCCACCAACTGACCACTGCCAAATAAAATAATTTCTACCTCACTTTTTTGTACCCTTGAGCTTTGGTAAAAACCAAAATAAAAGCTGAATAGTTACTGGTAAAAACATCAAGTCAGCCACTGCTTCTTTGAAGCTACTAATATGCAAAATAGCTCCAATGGTCAGCACCAAAGAAACAAAGGTAGAATAAACTAAAACTAATGTCATTTTTTTACTACCAAACAAGACTCCCGACTGATCAGCCACTGCTATGTGTTGACGATTAATCCTGTAAATCGCCACCCAAAACACAACGGCCACTGGCAAAAAAAACAGATTCTGAATAATGCTAGCACCAGTAGCTAGGGGATAAAATCAACCGATAATCATGGCCGAAAGTACTATGGCCACATAATAAAGTAAAATTTTTCTTTTCATAAAATTTTTTTATATACTAAAAAAATTAGCACTTTTAAAATATGCTAAAAAATATAATAATTTTTGAAGTATTAGCGTGGCAAATAAAATTATTTACCTTTATTTTGGGCAACATGGACGTTCGTCAACTCCTCGTTTAAACCATCCTTAAATCCGCGTCTCAAATTTTTTATAGCTTCAGCTATAACTTTGGCAAATTCTGGTAGTTTTTTTGACCCAAAAAGTAATACTAAAATTACTCCAATAATGATTAGCTCCTTTGATCCGACATCAAGCATGGGCGAATTTTTTAAGAAACTTTTTTATACCTATCCGACAAAATAGGTTTTTATTTTTACTTTTTTTGATTACTATCCGTTTTTTTAACGACATCATCAGAGACATCGTCCTTGAAACCACGACGTAAATTCTTGATTGCCTCAGCAATACCATTGGCCAATTCTGGAATTTTTTTGGCTCCAAATAATAAGACCAAAATAACCGCGATAATAACTAATTCTTTTGCTCCAAGTCCAAACATAATAATTTTTTACTTACTTTAATTAATCACTTCTTTCGACGTTTAGAAGTATATTTTTATGACTATAGTATAACACAAATTGACCCTAAACAACAAGCTTTTTTTCCACATGAATAAAGCGCACCAGTAGGACAGCCACCTCATACATCAACACCAGAGGCACTGACATAATAATCAATGATAATCCATCAGTTGGTGGTAATAGAGAAACGATCACTACAATACCAGCATAGACTATCCTCCACTTTTCTCTCAAAAATTTATATTTTACTAAGCCTAACTTAGCTAGTATAAAAATAATAATCGGAAACTGAAAAAGCACGCCCAATAAAATAGAAGTCATAAACAATTGGGAAATAAAAACACTAATATCCCAATAATTTTTCAAACCAACAACTAAATTTATTTCTGCCAAACCTTTTAAGCCCCAATACAAGGCAAAAAAACCATAAGCAAAACCGAAAAAAAATAAAAATAAAGAAATGGGCAAGGTTTTTAGTAAAGCAAGAAACTCAGAATGAGAAACTGCTGGTCGCATAAAAGAATAAAAATTCCAAATTGCTACTGGCGTACAAAAAATAAAAGCCACAAATAACCCAACATTTACTGCTAAATCTAAAAATTGAAATGGCGAAGTAGCGGTAATCGTGACATTGTCTATGGCAAAAAGATGTATAAACTGATGCAGAAGCCAGCCAGCCTCCAAAAAACCAGCTATAAACAAAATGGTAAACAAAAAGGCTAACTTGTAGGTACGCGACCACAAATCATCAATATAAGGCCCATAATCAGCTAAAATTTGCTCCCATTTGCTCATATACTTTCTATATTGCAAAAATTATATCATATTTGATAAACCCTGAATACCTAGACTTCGCCCCGTAAATAGGCCAAACGCTTTGATTCAGGCAAACGCTCTATAGCATAACGCAACATCGTACGTGGCATCACTTTATAATGTTTATTCAAAAAATCCAAAAGTATTTGCCCATCACAACGCTTGCCCACTTCCCGCAGCATCCAGCCAACAGCTTTTTGTATCAAATCATGCTCATCGTGCAATAATATTTTAGCTATTTTGATGGTCTCTTTACTTTGACCATAATAGATAAACTGAAAAGTGGCCAAAATTGCTACTCGCCTTTGCCAAAGATTTTTACTCCGAGCTAATTTATACAAAATATCCTTTGGCTTATCCATCAAATAAGCACCTGCTATACGGGGAGCAGTCAAATCGATCAAATCCCAATTATTGATATATTTATAATTTTTTAAATACAAATCAAAAATTTGCTCTTGTTTTTTACTATCGCCTTTTTGATATTGATCTACCAAAATCAACAAGGCACACAATCTCTCTTCGTGAAATGTTGAATGCAATAAATCCAAAACTTCTCTAGATGATAAATCTCTATATTTTTGAGATACCTGTCTGATATCTGGCACCATGACACCAATAAATTTATCCCCTTCTCCATATTGACCAGGGCCGGTTTTGAAAAAACGTTGCAAGGTATTAGCTTTATCTTTTCTGGCTAATTTTTTTAAATCTGCTCTTACATCATTCATAAAATTATGATTTATAAAAATCTAAAATTGCTTTGTATGTTTTTGGGTGTACTCGTGATAATTTTTGTGGGTCAACAAGCATGGGCTGATATTGACCATTTTTTGCCAAAAAATCACGACTA
>CAYRIU010000011.1:0-12864 GCA_964424615.1 uncultured Gammaproteobacteria bacterium
GCTGATAGCAGAATATCAGCCAGACCTAGTAGTAGTAGAAAAACTTTTTTTTGCCAAAAACACCAAGACAGCCATTGATGTTAGCCAAGCTAGAGGGGTGCTCTTGCTGGCTATAGTAGAAAAGGGGATTAAGCTCCTAGAGCTCACACCATTGCAAATCAAGCAAGCCATAGCCTCTACCGGTCAGGCCAGCAAAAAACAGGTCGGCCTGATGGTCAAAAATATTTTACGCTTGTCGGCTGTGCCTCAGCCAGACGACGCAGCTGATGCTTTGGCTAGCGCTATTGCCGGTGCATCATTTAATACCCTACTTAAGAAATCATGAAAAAATTAAAAATAGCTTCAATTTCTGCAGAGGTTCATCCATATTCCAAGACTGGTGGATTGGCTGATGTGTCTAGGTCTTTACCCAAAGCCCTACACCGCCTAGGCCATGAAGTGATTATTATCACCCCATTTTATGCACGCGTCATTCAGTCAGAAAAGTTTCATATTGAGCAGATATTTAGTGACGTCAAGATCAAGATAGATGATAAAAATGAAGAATCTGTCAGCTATTACCGAGCCGAGCTATTGCCAGGACTCAAAGTTTATTTTATTGGTAATGAAAAATATTTTTCTAGACACAAAAAATTATATGGCTCTCAACACGAGAATGCCCGTTTTTATTTATTTGATATTGCAGCCTTAAAACTAATATCTTTGCTAAAATTTGAGGCAGATATCATTCATTGTCATGATTGGCATGCTGGCCTGATACCATATTTGAAAAATACTAGATTCAAAAAAAGTAAAACCCTAGCTAAAGCCGCCACTGTCTACACAATTCACAATCTTGTTTTTCAGTTGGGACACAATTGGTGGGAAGTGCCAGCCAAGGACAAAGATAAAGGCACCAAAGCTTTGCCATTTTTTAATAGTAAAAATGTTGAGTATATCAATTTTGCTAAGCGAGCCATTATCTACTCTGATGTGGTCAATACCGTATCCGAGACCTATGCTGAAGAGATACTGAAGCCGACATTTGGTCAGGATTTGCACCGTATTTTGCGCAATAGAAAAGATCGATTGTTTGGTATAGTCAATGGTATTGACTACAAAGAATACAATCCCATCAATGACAAAAATTTGGTTATAAACTATGACCACAAAAAAATTCAGCGTAAAAAAATAAATAAGCAACATATTCAGAAATTGTTTGGTCTCAAGGTAGACCAGGATGCGCCACTGATGTGTACTACATCACGCGTCACTTATCAAAAAGGTTTTGATCTTATCTTACATACTTTGAGCAATATCATGGACATGGGCGCCCAGCTGATTATCATAGGAGCTGGTGATAAAGGCTACATCAAGGAGTTTGTGAAACTAGCCAAGAAATATCCGCAGCAATTGGCAGTCATACCATCGCATCAAGAAAATCAAAAATATGAGACATTGGTCTATGCTGGGTCAGATATGTTTTTGTTGCCCTCACATCACGAGCCATGTGGCATCAATCAGCTGATTAGCTTTCGCTATGGCTGTGTGCCTATTGTCAGGCAGACCGGCGGTCTCAACGATACGGTAGAAAATTTTGAGCCAGACAACAAGGCTAGCAATGGCTTTACTTTCAAGAATTATGACCATAAAGAATTTTTAATATCATTGACCAGAGCTATAGAGACATACAAACACAAAAAGATTTGGCGGGACCTAGCTTGTCGTGGTATGAAAGCTTCTTATTCTTGGGAGATACCAGCTAGGGAGTATTTGGAACTTTATCAATACGCTATAAAATCAAAAAATGAAAAAAATAACCTGGGTTAATTTTTTACATATCTATCAGCCACCGTGGCAGACGGTTGGGGTAGTGGAGCAGATAGCTAGTCAGAGCTACGAGTATTTGGTTTATTTATTTAAAAAATATCCAAACTATAAAGCAACCTTAAATATTAGCGGTTGTTTGCTCGATATGTTGGCTGAGCTTAGGCCAGCACTGATCCGTGATTTGCAAGCTCTAGTCAGCAGTGGCCAGATAGAGCTGACATCTAGCTCAAAATTTCATGCCCTTTTGCCATTACTTGATAGGACAGAAGTCATCAGACAGATCAAGCTCAATGAGGAAACTCTCCATAAATATTTTCCTAAATATAGAGCCAAGGGATTTTATCTGCCAGAGATGGCCTATAGCTCAGATCTTGGTAAAATTATAAAAAATTTAGGCTACAAATGGATTATACTAGACCCCATCTGTGCTCAGGAAAATATAGACAGCAAAGTTTTGTATAGTATCAAGAACCTTGGTCTGTCGGTAGTATTTCGGGATAGGACAATATCCAAAAAATATCCAGCTGAAGAGATATTCCATAAAATTAGTAAAATCAAAGAAGCAGAGATAATCATTAGCGCCACTGATGGGGAGGTCTATGGTCATAGGCACGAGGATTGGCAGGGTCATATCGAAAAAGTGTTGGCTAGCTCTCAAGTAGAGACAAAAACTATTTCCCAATATTTATCTACCCTACGACAGAGAAAGCAGTTAGCTCTACGAGCAGGCAGTTGGGAATCAAGTCCGCAAGAGATAAAAAACAAAATACCATTTTTACTTTGGGATGATCCCAAAAATAAAATACACAAAGATTTGTGGGCTTTGGTAAAATTATCCAGCCTATTGGTCAAAAAATACCCAAAAGATCCTAGTCATGAGTGGGCAAGATTACACCTTGATCAAGGCTTGACCTCTTGTACATTTTGGTGGGCTTCAGCTAGGAAGCTGTCGGATTTTTCTGCGCTTACTTGGCATCCTGATATGATAGACAATGGCGTAGAAGAGTTGGTGCGCAGTGTGCGTTCGCTAGTGAGAGCAACGACAGCAGAAAAAATGCAAGCCGAAAAACTTTATCTGAGCGTCAAAAAAAATACCTGGGCAATTCACTGGAATAAATATAGTAAATAATATGGAAATCAGCAGTATCAAACAGAACATGGACAAACTACTCAATATTGATTTTATGAGCTCATTGTTCAATGAGCGCCTTGGGGAGTTTTATCAAAATTTCAAAGAAGTTGTCAGCATTAAGTTTCATACTTATAAAAAACATACAGGCAAAGCTAGTATGATTATAGTAGTGGAGTATGTCATCAGCTATACCTCTATCTCTGGTATTACAGAAAAAATTAATATTTTTGCCTCAGCTCATTCTGATGGCTCTAGGGCTAGAGCTTTTTATGGACAAAATTATCTATACCAAAATGGTTTTGGACAGGGTTCGTTTCTGGTCGGGCGCCCTTTATTTTATCTAGAGGAGCAATATGCCTTTTTTTACAAAGCAGTCTTAGGGCGCACCCTCAGAAAACTGATTACCAAAGAAGCAGATTTAGATTTTACCAAAGTTTTGAGCTTGTCTGCTCATTGGATCAAAAAATTGCACAGCTGTTCACTGGTAGCTGATGATAAATTTAGACTATTCAATGTCAGAGAAATGTCTCCTCAGCCACAAAAATTTTTGGATGACTTGGAGGGTGCCTTTCCAGAATATGGCCGTAATTTGCGAGGCATTTATCAGCGCTTGTGTGATTTGCAGGAAAAAAATAAAGCACTATATCAGCCCACATTAGTTCATGGAGATTATCATCCTGAAAATATTATTTTCAAAAGTACCGAGCCAGACAAGATCAAGGTAATAGATTTTACAGATTTGGCTATTGGTGATCCCATGGTAGATCTAGGCTCTTTTATACAGCAGTTTGATTTTATGTGTTTTTCATTTTTGGATCGCCAAAAGATCAATCAATACAAAGTACTCTTTGTAGAAAAATACTTTGATGAAAAATTTGAAAACATTGATATAAAATATTTAAGTAGAATCAATTTTTTCCAAGCTTGGGTGGTCATGCGTACTACCTTGTTGCTATTTTATGCCAAGTCAGCCAATCATCCATTGGGCGGCCTGATAGCGGAGATTGATCACTATCTACAGCTCGCTGAAAATGGTGATAGAAAAATAAATTTGTATTAGTAAAAAATTAAAATAAAAATTTTGCATGTCAAAAAAAACCAGCTTCGCCGGCGAATCTAGGCGAGTAAAAATATTATTTTGTGCTGCTGAAGCCAGCCCTCTGGCCAAAGTAGGTGGCCTGGGAGACGTAGTTGGCTCTCTGCCAAAAGCCCTGAGTAAAATTGGTTTAGATGTGAGTGTTGTTTTACCATTTTATGGTAGCATCGCCAAAAAATATAAAGTAAAAATTGTCAAAAAGGATATACCCGTAGAGCTAGATGGTCGTCACGAAAGATTCAGCATCTACCAAACCAAATTACCAGGTAGTCTAGTACCAGTCTATCTACTGCAGCATAAGTTTTTTGATTTTCAGGACATATATCTAGGTAATAAAATAATAAAATCAGCCAAGAGGCAAATATCAGACGTAGAGCGTTTTACTTTTTTTTCCAAAGCAGTAGCCGAAAGCATCAGAGCCCTAGCCTGGAAGATTGACATTGTCCACTGCCATGATTGGCACACGGCACTAGTGCCTACTTTTTTGGATGAATATCACATCAAGTATCAGACCTTTCCCAATATCAAGACTATTTTGACTATTCACAATCTAGCTAACCAGGGCAAGACAAAATTGGATATATTGGACTATGCCGGCTTGCATCATGATTTGACTCTAGCTGTCATGGAAGACTATCACGATCAAGATGGCCAGATCATAGATCTGATGAAGGTGGGCATTTTATCAGCTGACCACGTCACAACAGTCAGCCCCAGCTATGCTAGGGAGATATTGACCAAGACATACGGAGAACAGCTCGAAAAATATTTGTCTAGGCGTCAGAAAAATTTGAGCGGTATAGTCAATGGTATTGATGTTGATATTTTTAACCCCGCTAGAGACAGATTTATTTACAAAAAATATAATCACCATAATTTTATCGTTGGCAAGGCTGTCAATAAAGCAAAACTGCAAAAATCTTTGGCACTTGCTACTGAAAAATCTTTGCCGATCTTTGGTCTGGTGACTAGGCTCTTCCCTCAAAAGGGCTTGGACATATTGTTACCAGTCTTGGAGCAGCTGCTTTCCAAAGAAAAATTTCAGCTAATAGTCTTGGGTTCTGGTATGAGAGAGTACGAGCAGACTCTTTTGAAGCTACAGACCAAGTATCCAAAACTAGTTTCAGTGACCATAGGTTTTGATGAGCGATTAGCTCAGCGTATTTATGCATCTTCTGATTTTTTCTTGATGCCCTCAGCCTTTGAGCCCTGTGGTCTTGGTCAGCTGATTGCTATGCGCTATGGCTCGGTGCGAATAGTCAGAGCTACTGGTGGCCTCAAAGACACAGTCAGCGCTAGTAGGGGGATTATTTTCCGTCAATATACTGAGTCTGATCTAGCCAAGAGTATCAAAAAAGCCTTGCGCCTTTATCAGGTGCCCAAGATGTATCACGACATAGTGCGTCGTGATATGCAGATAGATTTTTCTTGGTCTCAGTCAGCTAAAATATATAAAAAACTTTATCAAAAAATATCATAAGCTTATGAAGTCAGAAATAAGAAAAGACTATATACAGGACAAGTATGTCATCATAGCGCCTAGACGATCGAGGCGACCAAATGACGTGGTCATACCCCCGGATCAGACTAGCAAGCAATTTGATGAGTCGTGTCAATTTTGTCCTAGCAAATTAAAAGGCGTCAAAGGACTCTATCACCTAGGTACAGCCAAAAATTGGCGAGTCAAAGTTTTGGCCAACAAATTTCCAGCAGTCACTCTGAACAACCCCAAAGCCTATGGACAGCAGGAGGTAGTGATAGAAACTCAGGATCATACTAGGGAGCTTGAGGATCTACCACTAGAGCATATCCGTGATTTGCTCAATGTCTATGCTCAGCGTACTAGGGCTATTACCAAAAATAAAAAAATAGAGTATATTTTGATTTTCAAAAACAATGGCGGTACAGCCGGCGCTTCTTTACAGCACGCTCACTCACAAATATTTGCTACTAATTTTTTGCCACCGCACTTGGCTGATAAGTCTCAGCGTCAGCAGGCCTACAAGCTAGAAAAGGGTACCTGTGTCTACTGCGATGTCATCAAAAAAGAAAAATCTAGCCCTAGGATAGTTTGGCAAGACAAAAATGTCATTGCCTTCACACCCTATGCCTCTATGTTCAACTACGAAATTTGGATCATGCCCAAGAGTCACCTAGACAATATCACCGAGCTGACCGAAGCAGAGAAATTGTCATGGGCCAAAATATTGAAACACAGTCTGAAAAAAATCAGTCAACTCAACTTACCCTATAATTATTATTTTCATCAGGTCATTCATGATGAAGATCAGCACCTCTATATGAAGATAGTGCCTCGTGGCTCAGTTTGGGCTGGAGTAGAGGTGGGCTCTGGCTTGATCATCAATCCCATACCTCCAGAGGAGGCAGCCAAGTTTTATAGACAAGGATTAAAATAATATTCAATTAAAAATAGTCCCGTAGTGCGGGACTATTTTTGTATAAAAATTTATTTCGCCTAACAGGACAGGATTGCCGAAGTTGCGAATGAGTGGAGGGGCTAAACTTTCGGCGGAGCCGAGCCCCGAAACGAATGAGCAATTTGGATGAGCAAATTAATAAATTATATGTTAAGAAAGTCAATATATAAAAATTGTTTTTTAAGTGAATTTTTGCCATGTTCAGTAAAATTAGAATTTTTCATGTGTTCAAAATAAAATTCTACTGCCTCCATAATAAATTTAAAATTATTAACTTGGGCTTGCAAATTTACTTCTGTTAATAACTCAAAAGCCCTTGATTGCTCCCGCGTACCATTACTGCTTATTTCCATAATAGCATGTCCATGTAATAATTTATTTCTAATTTCTGAAAAATTTCTTATTTTCCCAATAGCATCATAATATTTATCGGCTTCATTAATTTTATCTTGAAAATCAAATTTTGGTAGTGTGAAAAACATAACAGTTTTTTCTATAAAACTTACACTATCAAGATCATTTGCAATTTTTGTTATGCGGATTGTTTTTTGTAATTGGTTTAAAATAATTTTTCTATAAAAACCATTCAAGCCGATTTCTAAAACGAGGTGAAGGCTAATCAGAAAATCTATAATATCATTTCGATCTTTTTCGTTCTTAAGTAGTATTTTATGGCATTTTTCCCGATTTGATATTAGAAGATATTGACTTTCTACTGTCATAGATACATTATCGCTAATAGTTATTCCCATTTTAATTGGCATAAATATATAATTTATTAATTTGCGAATCGGCAATCCGGTGTTGTGCGCTGTTGCTAATTTGCCCTTAGCATTTCTTTTGCCTTTTTCAAAAAAGTAATATCTCTACTTTGAATAAAAGAACCCCCATAATTATCAGGTTTATCATTTTCCAAAGTTTGAAGAGCTTCGTCTAAACTATACCAACCAAGTTTAAATCCTTCTGCTATTTCACCTTTGTCAAAATTAGGTAAATTATTCTTTTTGGTTATTTTACCTAAATAGCAGTAGGAAGTTTGTTTTAAATTGTCACGCCAGTTAAATTTAATAGCAGATCTATATTCAATAATTTGACCAATTTCTTTTTCTACTTCTATTTCACAGCCAGTTTCTTCTAAAAGTTCCCTTCTTAATCCTTCCATTTTATCTTCTCCTTCTTCAATTCCACCGCCAGGCAATTTATGGTAATTATGTTTGGATACAAAAAGAAGAGGAGTAAACCCTTTATCATCAAAAACCACAGCTCTTGCAGCTTCTCTTATTTTAAAATTATCAGAAGGGAAATTTTCGTCTTTTAATTCTTTTAATGTTTCCATATAGAGGGTTCTTTTATTAAATGCAGATTTTAATTAGTGGCAAATTAGCAATGGCGTACAACAGACAAGCGTATCTGAAGTTTTCTGTGAAACGACGTTGCTATAATTATTGCGCGAAGTGGAACGGAGCGCAAGAGCAGCGGAGTTGAGCAGAAAATTTGGGTGAAGTAGGAGAGAAATAGCCTATTTTAAGATATTGACATATTATATAAATTGTTGTATTCTATATTGTTCGTTCCCTGCGTTATTCACCCTCAACCTGTTTAGGAGGATAGCTCATGTCAGTATCAGAAGAGAGGAAGTTGCTCGAAAAGATGGTCCGAGCGAAGGTTCGCTTGGAAGCCATGAAGACCGAGCACAAGGAAGCTTGCCCTGCGGTGGATCCGCATATGGCAGGCGAGTGCACCTGCGGTGCCGATGCCCATAACGGCAAGATCAGCGCCGTTCTCAAGGAGCTCTCTCTCGACTAGTTGGGCAGACTCAGTTCTGCCTCGGCGCTCTGCACACGCAGGGCGCTTTTTTTATTTTGCTCTCCTACTTCACCAGATACGCGGTGTTGTGTGCTGTAAGCACGCCCACCTAATTTAAGTTACTTTTTGTTTTTGCAAAA
Source organism: uncultured Gammaproteobacteria bacterium (assembly GCA_964424615.1). Lineage (GTDB taxonomy): Bacteria > Patescibacteriota > Patescibacteriia > UBA1558 > GWA2-36-10 > CALMZN01. The sequence continues at coordinate 8,422 of CAYRIU010000011.1, forward strand.
TTAATAATATTTTCAGTAGCTTGTAAAAGAAGTTTAGATTTTAAGTTATTTTTCCACATAGACTCTAATGTTCTAGCGGTAGCTAGTGGGTTTTTATTTAAACCACCTGCTTGCCCATAATAATTTTCAGATTCAGTTTTATATTGTTCCCAATTTTCACCTAGCTCCTGTTTAATGGTTTCAGTTAAATTTGTGCTCCATATTACACAATCATCATTAAAAATATTATTGTCGGGCCATTCATTTATTGTTGTGTTACCAAGTAGTTCTTGTATTTTCTTATTTTCTTTTTTATGTTCAATAATTTCACTTTCTTTGGTTTTATTCGTATCTGCGTCAAAAACAACAAAAACTGGCATATTCAACAATTTGGCCATGGCCAACGGTTTTAATAAGTTACTTTTACAATTAACGGGAACAATATGACAACCATACTTTCTAAAATCATTCATTTTATCATTAAGTATTAGGTACGTTGATAGATAAGACAGATCTTCTATGCCTTCTGTTAGTATTAATATGTTACAAAAAAACATTTCATTAATTATGGGGTTTAGTGATGTATAAAGCTTAGCAAGCATCCCTGATTCTTTTAGAGGTTTCTGTTCAGAATCTGCTAGTAGACTAGATAAATCACTATATTTTAATTGAGATATATATGACGTACTCGGTATATTTTTTTCTCGTACAATCCTTATGGCTTCAAAATCATCTCCGGGTATGAATAGTGGATGATGAGAGCAAATGATAATCTGAGAGTTTTTTTGAGATAACTCTTGTAGTGTTTCAGCTAGGTGTCTTACTTGTGGGGGGTGTTGATAGATTTCCGGCTCTTCAATGGCCATAACGAGCGTTGGGGAAGATGTGTCTGGCAGCGAAGTTAATTCTTGAAGAAGCGCCAACATATAAGAACGTTGGAGGCCATGGCCAAATCTCAGTAAGTTTCCTTCAAAACCTCTTTCTCCAATCTTAATATATGCCCAGGGTTCTTCTACTTTTACAGATTTGTCCGAGTCTTGTTTCCATAATACTTTGGCAGATATGCCGGGATGAGACCATGATTCTAATCTATTTTTTAGTGAAGTAGATATTTCATCTAAAGAGCTTTGTTCTTGATCTAGTATTGATTGATACTCAGTTTTAAATTTTGTTTTTAGTTCATCTATTTTTTCTGTAAAATTTATTTTTGATCTTACAGTTCTAGCTAATAATTGACCCAACGCAGAAGTGTTTGATTCTTCACATTCATTTGTGACGTCTTTTGAGGCGGATATAAAAACCCACTGTATATGTGGTGCCAGTTTATTGGCTCCTTTGCTTACTCCATAGAATTGGTCTTCGCTGGGAATCAAAATACATTGTTCTGGATTATTTGTCTCATATTCCCTTAGGGCCTCAGCCATGCCAGTTTTTGTTGTTTGATTCGGCAGGTCTGTATATTTGTTTTTTAAATCGTTGTATATTTTTTTTAATTCATCTGCTTTTTCACCATTTTTGTCAGCTTCAAAATATTTTCTAAAATCATCAAATCCTAAACGATTGCCAAATTGTTTTACGTCAGCACAGTCATTATTAGGATCATATTTTGCAATTGAGGTAACTATTAGCTTGTCTTGTCTTACATAGTCAGAAAGATCCTGTTTTGCCTGGGCGGACAAATCGGTAAAAGTAACAGTTATTTTTATTGGTTCATTGGTGTTTTTATGATGAAAATCTTCTTCTGTTAACTTATTAAGATTTGTTTGAGTGTCCTTTGATTGTCTAAAAAAAACATTTAAAGCATTTAATACTGTTGATTTTCCTGATCCATTTGGCCCGACAAAGCATGTGTAATCATTAAAAATAATAGTTTCATCTTTGAAACTTCTAAAGTTTTCAATTTTTACAGATTCTATTTTCATACGTTTTTTGGGCGTGCTTATTGCATACAACAGGCCAGCGTATGAGAAGTTGACCGTGAAGTAGCTATGATAAAATTATAACATCATAGCTACGAACGGGCAATTTGCGAAAAACAGCTCCTTTTAGAGCTGTTTTTCCTCATACGCGGTGTTGTGTGGTGTAGTCAGAAATTTTTATCGTTATTATAACTTTTGGCAATTTATTCAAAAATTTTTTGTATATAATTAATAAAAGTGTCGACATCGTCTCTTGATACATTCGGCTTGTTTTTATATTCCATTACTAGCCCGACAATAGCCCTTTTCCGGATATCATCAATAGTTGGGTCGTCGTTAATGTCGGAACCTATGGAGATAATGGCTTCCTTAAAGCCCATCTGCCTAATGTATTGTTCAGCCTTGCCAATAATAAAATCAGATTTATTTTTTTCAGGTGAACCATTACCCATTTCTGGTGTTTTCATAATATTATAATTTTATTGGTTAATAACAAGTTTAATATTATCGCACGTTTTGTTAGCTTATCATGGCACAATAGCAGTAATAAAGAAATTTCTGGCTATTTCGCACAACAGACAAGCGTATCTGAAGTTGCGCCGTGAGCCCATATGGTAAAATTTTAGCACCATATGGGCGAACAAGCAATTTGGGTGGAGTGAAAGAGAAAATAAATATAATATAAAAGAATTGACACAGAGCAGATTTTATGATTTAATAGATTGTTCGCTGGTAACATAAGGAGGCACCTAAAATGAACCAACGGGCAATTGCGCGCGAATTGACTTCTCGGATGAGTTTGAGAGGTGATATAAGGAGCACTTCTGTGTTTCTAAGTCAGATCCTCTCAGGACGACGTCCTCTGCCAGTCGAGTGGGAATCGCATCTTCTAGCTATTTTGGAGTGCGAGTCTCGTCAGGACGCAGCAAAACTCTTTCCTCAAATCCGCTTCAACGATGGCCGAGAGTTTGAAGTAGAACTCGTGGTTAATCAACAGAGAGGAGTGGTTCCTTCCGGCAAGCTAGATTATGTTCTTGACGCATTGACTGCTCTCAAGCAGTTCGGTATTGATGTAGAGGCGAGAGTTCGGAAGAGATGAGCATGCGGAGTTAGTGGCTTCGTTCTGATGCAATACGCAGGAACCAAGCCACTTTTATTTTCTCTTTCATGACACCAGATACGCGGTGTTGGGCGATGTGCGAACAAAAAAATTAATCCCATTCACCCAAAGAATCGTTTCTAAATTCTATTTCAGTATTATCTATTAACTTAGTTTTAAAGAATTTTGAGCCATTTATATCAACAACCTTATCTATTGGTATATTTTTTTGCTTGCATTCTTCTAGAAAATTATTATAATTTTCAACATAAAAAGCAATATGTTCAATACCAGGCCTTAGTTTAAAAATATCAGCATTTGGTTTTGGCTCAAATGTTTCTATTTTAGGAATAGCTATTCCTTTTACGCTCAAAATTTCTTTAAAACGATATATTCTGTTTCGTCTTTCATGAATAATACTATCATGGATCATTTCAGAATACCCTAAAAGCATATCATGACATTTATCAAATTCCTCTTTAGATAATACTTGTAAGCCTAAATGATCCCCACTAAACTTTTTATCTAAGAGATTGATATTAAGTCTATTTGCTACTGACAAAACAGAATTTAGATATGATTCTAAATACGTTTTTATTTCATCGATTGATTGTATTGGGTAATTAGTCATTTGGGATTAATTTTTGTGAGCATTTCGCCTAACAGACAAGCGTATGCGAAGATGCCTTCGCGTTGACCGTGATATAATTTTAACATCACGGGCACAAGAAGGCAATTTGCAGAAAACCCCACTAAAAAAGTGGGGTTTTCTCGCATACGCGGTGTTAGCGGATGTAACCTATTGGTTATTTTATTGTTTCATTTGATCTGTGTACTCAGCAACTTTTGCAGCATATTGTTTTGCAAGAGCAGATTGATCATCATCCCAACGGACACGAGTATGTTTTGGTATGTTGACTTTACCATTATCTTTTGCAGTATTAATTCTATCATTTGATGAAGCTTCTATTCTAGCCATTTCGTCTAAAGACATTGGTTGACCATGATAGTCATACCAAGTACCACCATCAGTAACAAGATGTACCCCCAATTTTTTAGCATTTTCCATATCAAGAGGTGTGTCCAGAGTTACATTTTCTAAGTCAATTTCCAGTGCTGGTATTGCTTCAGTCATGAGGTCTTTTCTAGTTTTTTTAGAACCTTTTTCAAATATTATTATTTCTCCTGGGTCAGATACCCTGCTAACCTGTTCTCTGTATTTTATTACAGCCTCTTCTTCTGTGGCGGCTGATTCATAAACTTCAAAATTTAAACCAGCATCCTGACGGCCAATCTCAAAAAGTTGCTCTTTTTCAATTTTTACACCTTCTCCAAATTTACTCATACATTTAGTAATTTAATATTTATATAATGATATAGTTAAATTATACCTTAATATTATTGTTTTTTTCAAGTTATTTGAAAATAGGTTATTTCCGCTAACAG
>CAYRIU010000012.1:0-6882 GCA_964424615.1 uncultured Gammaproteobacteria bacterium
TTGGCGCCAGGAAGTCAAAATCGGTGATATCTTTGGTACTACTATGTATAGGGTAGTTTGGAACAACTGGTTTGGTTATTTTCGTTATCCTTGGCCAGCTTGGTTTTATCCTTTTAAGGCCAATTTGGTAGGCCAGCCCAAACATCGTCTCATTATCAGTGAGTTACAAGCTGAGCCATGGGTGCCTCATGGGTCTTTGACTAGCTTGAGTGACGAGGAGGCAATGAAGTCTCTATCTATTGAGCAATTATCTGCTAATATGCAGTATGCTATTGATACTGGTTTTAACCAAGCTTATTTGTGGGGTGTAGAATATTGGTATGCAAAATATCAGCAAGGTAATCATATGTATTGGGATTTTATGAAACAGGTTTTGAAAAATGCTCGTTATGATTAGCTATTTACAAGGTAATTATTTTGTGTTGTAACATGATAAATCCTCAATTGGGGATTTATTTGTTTTTTTGAGAGTATTTTGTTATAATTAGCTTAAATATTAATCAAAATTTTAGTGAATAAAGCAATCAAATTTTTTATTTGGCTTATTATTTTGAGTGTAGCCAATTATACATATGGATTCCAGCAGGATTACACACCTTTGGATCCTTATTTATTTCAACAAACTTATCTTAAGGCCATCAACGCTCAAGCTTCTTGGTCTTATAGCTCCAAAGAAAATAAAGAAATTGTAGTAGCTATTCTGGACTCTGGTATTGATTTGACGCATTCTGATTTACAAAACAATATTTGGGTCAATAGCAAAGAAATACCCGGAGACGGCTTGGATAATGATGAAAATAGCTACATTGATGATGTTAATGGTTGGGATTTTGTAGATAGTGACAATGATCCAACGCCAGTGCTATCAGAAGGCTACAACTACACAGCCATAAATCATGGCACAGTCATTGCTGGTATTATTGGTGCAGCGACTAATGATGAGGGTATAGTTGGTATCAATCCACATGTAAAATTGATGGATTTGCGTATTTTGGACGCCAAAGGCATGGGCAATACCTTGGTGCTGTCACAGGCTATTGATTATGCTGTAGAAAATGGTGCGGATATTATCAATTTGAGTCTAGTGGGAAAATCCATCGATGAATCACTCAAAAAATCTATTATCAATGCTTATAATAAAGGTGTCATGATAGTGGCAGCCTCCGGCAATGAAAATAAAAGTGGTGTAGATTTGGATATTGAGCCAGCTTATCCGGTGTGTGATTTTGATAATGTCAATAGAGTGATTGGTGTCGCGGCTGTAGATAGTCAAAATAGATTATCTACTTTTTCCAATTATGGAGAAAAATGTATAGATATATCAGCCCCAGGAGAAAATATTTACTCTACTGTCTATCACAATTTGGAAGATGTTAATTTTAGTAGCTATTATCGTGGTGGTTGGGCTGGTACTTCTGTAGCTGCTCCTATGGTCACAGCCGCTTTGTCATTGATCAAGATGAACTATCCCAATCTTCGTCCCGCTGATATGTATTCTATACTTTTGTCTAGCGCTGATAGTCTACAAGAAAATAATCCAGTGATTTACAAAAAACTGGGTAAAGGATTATTAAATATTGGAGCTGCCTTGAACGCAGCTGATAAATATTATAATCAAACGATCAAAATAGTTTTGGCTCCGCAGACTGGTTTGAGTCCGGAGATAATCATCATGAATGACAAAGGTACTTTGCTTTCATCTTTTTTGGCTTATGACAAAAGATTCAAGGGAGGAGTCAATGTCGCTACTGGTGATTTAGAAAATAATGGTTTTGATGAAATTGTCACAGCGCCTATGTCCAAAGGCGGACCACATGTCAGAATTTTTTCTAATCAAGGTGCATTGGTAGGTGAATTTTTTGCCTATGATGCCAAGTATTCTGGTGGAGTCAATCTAGCCTTGGGTGATGTGGCTGGCGATAGAGGTCAGGAGATAGTCACAGCACCAGTGACAGGTGGCTCAGAAATAAAAATATTTAATTCACAAGGTGTATTGTTGCACAATTTTTTGGCCTATGACCCCAAGTTCAATGGTGGTGTCAATATTGCAGTCGGTGATGTAGATAATGATGGAAAAGCTGAAATCATCACCGCTCCAGCAGCCAATGGTGGTCCTCACATAAAAGTATTCAATGGTGATGGATTGTTGTTGTATCAATTTTTTGCTTATGACAAAAAAATGATCAAAGGAGTTACTTTGACTGTTGGTGATATAGATCATGATGGTTGGCAGGAAATCATCACCGTGCCAGTCAAAAATATAGCTCCTCAAGTAAAAGCTTTTTTGTTTAATGGTTCGCCATTGTATAATTTTATGGCCTATAGCCAGTATTTGACTTCTGGTATTCGCTTGTCAGCGAGAGATATCTCTGGCGATGGTTTGCCAGAGCTTTTGGCCCTGCCAAATAAATTGTCTTCAGCTTTATTGCGTGTGTATGATAATAACGGTTTGGAGAAAAGCAATTTATATTTACGCAATCCTCAAGATAAAAATGGTTATAATTTAGATGTTTTATTTGATTAGATTATGAATATTTCTGTTGTTATTCCAGCTTTTAATGAAAGTAAGACTATCATCAAGACTATTGAAAAGGTTCAAAAGTATTTTGTTGAGCATGAGATCAATGGTGAAATTATCGTAGTTGATGATTGCTCTACTGATGATACTTTAGTTTTGGTACAGAAAATGCATGGTATACGAGTGTTGCGTAATTTGAAAAATCATGGCAAAGGTTATTCGGTGCGCAAGGGTGTTTTGGCTGCCACACAAGATTGGATTTTATTTATGGATGCTGACAACTCTACTGATATTTCTGAATTATCAAAATTTGAGAAGCATTTATCAGCTTATGATATTTTGATTGCTTCACGAGCTTTGCCTGAGTCACAGATTGTCATACGACAGAATAAAGTAAAAATATTGTTAGGTCGTTTGGGTAATTTTATAATTCGTTTATTGATAGATAAAAATATCCAAGATAGCCAGTGTGGCTTCAAAATATTTAATAGAAAAGTTCAGGCTCTTTTTCAGCAGGTGACACTTTCGGGATTTGGTTTTGACTTTGAGCTGATTTGGTTGGTCAAAAAAAATAAACTCAAGATCAAAGAGGTACCAATAGCTTGGGTCAATGATGATAGTTCTAGTGTCAAATGGTGGCATTATCCCAAAGTTTTTTTTGAAGTATTCAAAGTCAGGATCAACGATCTACTTCATAAATATAATTAATTCAATTTATTTTATAATGATAACAAAATAATATGTCTACAAAAGTTTTGATGGAAAATAAAAACGTATTAGTTTTAGGGGGAGCTGGTTTTATAGGCTCTCATCTTTGCGAGGAGTTGGTCAAAAGAGGAGACAATGTCATCTGTGTCGATAATTTTGTTTCTAGTGATGTAGAGAATATCCGCACCTTGTTGGAGTATCCTAATTTTGAATTTGTGAGGCACAACATTGCCAAACACATTGATTATGCCGACTTGCCAGAATTAAAACGTTTTAAAGTTGATATCCAAGGTTTTCAAGAAATATACAATTTGGCTTGTCCCACAGCACCTAAAGATTATCTCAAATTTCCAGTGCAAACTACCACGGCCAATTCTGTAGGTGTGATGAAAAGTTTGGAGCTAGCCAAGAAGCATAAAGCTAAATTTTTATTAGCTTCATCTTCAGCTGTCTACGGCACTCCACCAGCCAATAGTGAGCCTGTGGTTGAGGAGTATGTAGGTATGATGGATTTTTTGGGTCCTAGAGCTTGCTACAATGAGGGCAAGAGATTTGCTGAGATGGCCACAGCAATATATAGGGATAATTGTAAAGTTGATGCCAAGGTAGCTAGAATTTTTAGTACCTATGGTCCACGTATGTTGCAACACAGTGGTCGTCAGGTGGCGGATTTTATACGTCAATCTGTAGCTGGTGAAGATGTGACTATTGCTGGTAATAAAGAATTAACCATGACATTTTGCTATGTCAAAGACATTGTCGATGGTCTGATCAATCTGATGGCCTCAGAAATCAACAAGCCAGTGAATCTTGGTAGCGAAAAACCATATACCTTGACTCAGGTGGCAGAAAAGATTATGCAACTGACCAATTCTAGTGCCAAGATTAATTACACTGATCAATATGCTCATAGTAATCAGCCAACCATACCAGATATTAGTTTTGCCAAAAATGAACTAAATTGGTTTCCTCTGGTTGATTTGGATGAAGGCTTGAAATTAGCTGTGGATTTTTATCGTGCTACGGCTGTTTTGCATCAGACCATAGAGGGCCAGTCTTACTCAGAAACAGAGGAATAAAAGCAATTTGCATAAATAAATTATCAATATTATGAGTTTTGAAAATCATAATCCAGAAGAAACAAGGAAAACCGTAGAGCTAGCTCTTTTCAATGAAAGGATTGGGCAATTTACAGAGGATGATTTAGCATTAGATCATGATGGTTCCTGTAAGGCACTGGAAGATAAAATTAGAGTGATATTTCCCGAGATAGATGATCCAGAAAGATTGAGGGCTATGAAAGTAGCTATCTCAATGCATTTTATGGAAAAATATTTTTAAAATAATTTTTGATGAAAGTTTTTGTTGTTATTCCTAGCTATAATGAAGCCCAAAATATTGGAGCTGTTTTGGAGTCGTTGAAAAATTATGATTACCAAGTAGTGGTAGTCAATGATGGCTCTAGTGATCAGACTGTGGAGATAGCTCGTAGTCATGGAGTCACAGTTTTGAGTCATGAGATCAATCGCGGTCAAGGTGCGGCGCTATATACTGGCACTCTTTATGCTTTAGCACGAGGTGCCGATGCGATTGTGCACTTTGATGCTGATGGACAATTTTTGGCTACGGAAATAGAGCGGGTCATTGCACCGATTATCAATGGTCAGGCTGATATTGTTTTTGGTTCAAAATTTTTGCAAGCCAACCATATTCCTTTACTAAAAAAGTTTTTTATAATCAAGCCAGCTATTTTGCTCAATAATATTTTGACTGGTATAAAATTATCTGATGTGCACAATGGTTTTCGAGCTATGAATAGATTGGCAGCTAGCCAGATAGAGATCAGGCAGGATGCCATGGCTCATGCTAGTGAGATAGTAGCTCAGACCAAAAAGTGGCATTTGCGCTATCAAGAAGTGCCAGTGACTATTATTTATCGAGAGTTTGGTCAGGGTTTTGCTGGCGGTTTACAAATATTAATTGATTGGTTTATCAAAAAATAATATGTTAGTTTTACAGATTATCGTCTCATGTTTTGTAGCTATGAATCTTTGGCGGATTTATAGTCAGCTCAAAAGTCAGAAAATCACCTCAGCTAGTTTTACTTGGTGGCTAGTTTTGTGGCTAGTGGTTTTGGTGGTATTTTGGGTGCCAGACAGTACTGGCTATTTAGCTTTGACTTTAGGTATCACTCGTGGAGCTGATTTGATGGTTTATGTTTCGGTCTTGGTGATATTTTATTTATTATTCAAGATTTTCATGCGTCTCAATAAGATAGAGGAGTCCATCACCAAGCTAGTCAGACAGAGGGCCTTGTCAGAAAAAGAAAATCATGAAAAATAAAGTAGTAGTTATTATTGTCAGCTACAATGGTCAAAAATATTGGCCTGATTTATTGCCATTACTTAGTCGAGAGAATTATGCGGATTTTGATTTAGAAATTTTAATAGTTGATAATAATTCTACAGATGCCAGTGTGAGCTATATCAAAAATAATTTTCCTCATTTTAAATTGATAGAATTAAATAAAAACGAAGGTTTTGTCGGGGGTAACAATACAGGGTATTATTATGCCAAAGAAGTTGGCGCTAAATATATTTATCTCTTAAATCAAGACACTGTCATCACACCTGGTTTTTTGCAGTCACTTTATGATTATGCTGAAAAAAATAATTTTGGCACCCTGCAGTCCAAGATTAATCTCTGGCCAGATAAAGATAAAATAAATACTATTGGTAATCAGATACATTTTTTGGGTTTTGGCTATGGCTTGAAGAGTGGCCAGCCAGATCTCAAGCATTATTCTATACAGAAGATAAATTATAGCTCGGGGGCGGGAGTTTTGATTAATATGCAGGCCTTAGAAAAATTGGGTTATCTTTTTGATGACACAATGTTTCTTTATTTGGAGGATTTGGACTTAGGCTGGAGTTTGCAACTTTTAGGCTACGATCATTATGTCATACCAGATAGTCAGATCTATCATAAATACGAGTTTAGTCGTAGTATGCGTTCTGTTTATTGGTTTGAACGCAATCGTCTTTGGGTCTTGCTAAAAAATTATCATGTCATGACTATCATTTTACTTTGGCCAGCATGGCTGATTATGGAGATTGGTCAACTTTTTTTTGCTTATAAAAATAATTATTTATTGAAAAAAATTCAAGCCTATACTTTTATGTTTTCTTATCCGCAATGGCAGAAGCTTCTGTATTATCGTGCTCTGATCCAAAAAAATAGGCAACGTAAAGATAGTCAGGTAGTGCGTAATTTTTCTGGAAAAATATTATTTCAAGCCTTGAATAGTCCAGCTTTACAAGTAGCCAATTTTTTCTTTAATATATATTGGCGTTTAATTCGTTTGTTAATAGTTTGGTAATGAAAATAGCTGTTATTTGTTCTACATTTCCACCATATAGTGGCGGCATGGGTAATGTCGCTTATTATAATGCTTCATATTTAGCTACTCAGGGTCATGATGTGACTGTCTTTACTCCACGCTACAAGCATGTAAAAAATATAAAAGATGAATATCCTTTTAAGGTAGAACGTCTCTACCCATGGTTTAAATATGGTAATAGTGGTTTTTTACCACAACTGATTTGGAAGCTTTGGAATTTTGACCTCATACATTTGCACTATCCTTTTTTTGGTGG
>CAYRIU010000013.1:0-25152 GCA_964424615.1 uncultured Gammaproteobacteria bacterium
GCGAGTGTAGTTCAGTTGGCTAGAACGTTTCCTTGCCAAGGAAAAGGTCGCCGGTTCGAGCCCGGTCACTCGCTCCATCCTTCGATAGGCTCAGGATGTCGTAGGCTGTGATAATAACAAAATACGTTTAAATTATTATGGATCCCGAGCGGAGTCGAGGGGTCACTCGCTCCATTTTTTATAGTCATAATATTTGCCGGCGTGGTGAAATTGGTAGACACGCAGGACTTAAAATCCTGTAGCCGCAAGGCTGTGTCGGTTCGAGTCCGACCGCCGGTACCAATCTGGTGAAATAATATAGTTCAGTAATGAGCTATTTTTTTATTTGACAGTATTGCGGTAAAGTGTTATGGTAAAAATATATTTAAATATTATGAATAATTTAAATTGCCAACTTAACTTTTGGGCTCACCCAACCATGCAATCTGGCTCCGATCAGGATGTCATTTTGGCTTTAGTTAGCTTAGGCGATTTTTTTATGTATAATAGATAGTTTATAAAATAATCATAATTAAAGAACGCCTAGGCTAGTGAAAGCCTAAGGCGTTTTTAAAATGCCGATAAAGTTTTACTAGGCGTACTTTCACAATCAAAGGAAAGGGAGAGAACAATGATAAAGAGGACAATTAAAATTTATTTATTGCTAGTTTTTGCCAGCAAGCTGAGCGTGGCTTTTAGTTTTACTACTTATGTTATGTTTTTGTTAAGTCGTGGTTTGACTATTTTTGAAACCAGTTTAGTAAATATGGTTTTTTATGCGACACTATTTATTTTTGAAATTCCCACTGGGGCATTGGCCGATGTATTTGGTCGTAAATTCTCATTTGTAGCTTCTTGTTTTTTGACAGCCTTAGGTTTATTTTTCTATTATCTGTCAGGATCGCTCTGGGGCTTTGCACTAGCTGAAGCTACTATTGCTATTGGACATACTTTTTCTAGCGGAGCCTTCCAAGCTTGGTTAGTAGACAAGCTGCACTATCATGGTTTTGATGGTGAGTTGAAAAAAATATTTGCCAAAGAACAGGTGCTTAACAATGTAGCAATTATTTTCGGTGGTTTACTTGGTGCTTATATTGGTAAAGTAAATTTGGCTTGGCCTTGGTTGTTGGCGGCTGTGAGTATGGCTATAGTTGGTGCCATGGCACAAATGTTAATGAAAGAAGAATATTTTGTGCGACAGCAAATTTCTTGGTCTTTGGGTTGGCAATCATTGAAAGAAGTGGTGAGATCTAGTTGGCAAGCTGGTGTCAAAAATAAAGCAGTAAGATTTTTAATTTTATTGGGTACAGTTCAATATTTTGCTGTGCAGGCACCAAACATGCAATGGCAACCATATTTTGTAAAAAATTTCCATATTGAAAATCAATACTTAGGCTGGATTTTTAGTGGAGTGTCGATTTGTATGATGTTTGGTTCTATGCTGGCTCCATATTTTGCCCACAAACTGAAGCAGGAGAAAAAAATATTGTTATGGTCTCAAGCTTTGATTGGCTCAAGTTTGATACTAGCTTCTTTTAGTCAGATTTTTAGTATGGCCTTGATATTTTTTTGGGCACATGAATTTGGTCGCGGTCTATTTAAACCACTAAAAGATCAATACCTCAATGATAGTATCGAATCGGCTCAACTACGAGCAACACTCATTTCCTTTGAATCAATGTCCCATCATATTGGCGGTTTCTTTGGATTGTTAGTTGGTGGTTTGTTGGCACAAGTATTTAGTATTCAATCTGCTTGGCTAGCTTCAGGGCTACTATTGATAGTCATGTCATGGTTATTAGCCAAAAATGGTCGGGCATAAGGTAAAAGCGGGGAGATAACATCAAACCGCTTTTTATTAAATAAAAAAACAACCACAAAGGTCATTTTTTATAATGGAGGCCACGGGCGGAATCGAACCGCCGGATAAAGGTTTTGCAGACCTCTGCCTTACCACTTGGCTACGTGGCCTTAAGTTTTAAAATTAGCCTCATCAACTGATAAAAGTTTGCCCACTTGCTTGCCCGCCAAATCCGCCAGCTGGCGGAGACGGCGGGGCTACGTGGCCCTACTTTATTGCGGAGACAATTTACCAGATTTTGAGTTTTTAGGCAACCTTCAGTTTCTTGAGTTCTTTTAGTAATAGCGGATTAAGCTTTTTGTTGCTAGCCAGGACAGAGTATGATTTTGCATTCCATTCCTGACCTTGCCAGTCAGTGACCACACCGCCAGCATTTTTCACAAGATAAATACCAGGTATTACATCCCAAGGACTAGTGCCAGAAACCATCAAAACATCAGTGCGACCACAGGCTACCATAGCTAGCTCCAGGGAGGTGCTACCAAAATGTCGACACTCATGAGCATGTAGATGAAAGTATTCATAAGCCTTAAAAGCTTTTTTGTTATCAGCCAAAGTTTTGCCATGGCAGTAGGTGACAAATAGTTCTTGAAAATTGTTATGATTGGACACTGATATTTTTTTCCCATTGAGATAGCTACCATTGTTTGTAGCCCAAAACAATTCCTTGAGTATAGGCACGTAGATGACACTCAATACAGCCTCTCCTTGATAAACCAGAGCCATGGCCACACAAAACATTGGGTTGTGAGTAGCAAAATTGTTGGTACCATCTAGCGGGTCGATGACCCAGAGATAGTCGCTAGCTAAATTATTGGCACCTTTTTCTTCAGATAAAAAATTGACCTTAGGCAAATGTTTTTTGAGAGTTTGGATTATAATTTTTTCAGCTTGCTTGTCACACTTGGTCACTAGTTCATGATGACTTTTGTGAGTGGCATTGGTGCGTTTAAATTTTTGAAATTCTTTGGCTAGATAATCACCAGCTTTGGTGGCGGCTAGTTTGGCAGTTTTTAATTCTAGTTGGTAGCTCATATTATTTCATTCAATAAAATTAATTTTGCTTGTAAATTGTCTAAATCTATTATAGCAAAAGTTGGGCTATAACGCACATTAGCTATATTGCCTGGATTTAATATTTTCGTGCCTTGAAAAATTTCTTCCCAAGGTTGGTGGGAGTGGCCATTGAGCGCTAGGTGATAGTAGTTTGGTTTTTGAGTTAGTATTTTTTTGATGATTTTAGGGTAGTGAGAGAATAATATTTTTTTACCATTGAGCTCTAGCTCCCCAAAGCTTTGCCAAATTTGGATATTACTAAATTGACTTAAATCTAGAGCATCATCGGCATTGCCCTTGGCTGCAAACACGGGGATTGATAATGTGTTGAGCTCTGCCCAGGCTTCTAGGCTTTGTAAGTCACCAGTACAAATCAAAAAATCAGCCTGGCTATTATTTATATATTTCAGAGCCTTGTGGAGGTTTGTGAGATTATCGTGTACGTCAGATATGATAGCTAGTTTTGGCATGGAAAAATTATAACACGAGCAATATCGCTGGTAAATATTGACAGGTCAAATAAAGTGGAGCTACAATATAAGTACGATGATTGTGTGAAAGCCTGTGAAGGTCCCAGCAACGCTTGCGTTGTGGACAGCTGGTATGTAGCAATTGGCCTCGTGCCAAACCAGTACCGATCACCTACATGGTGGTCTAGCGGACGAGAGGGTTACACCCAGACCAGTAGCCAAGGCAGAGCCTGGAGGCTCACATAGGAGATTTGGTTCTCCTCGCAAAAGATGGCAACATTGCCGAAGCTCTGGGTCACTGGCTTGCATCAAGTCAGTTGGCGGTAACACAATCACTCGTGGGCCTTGCATCGGCAGGGCCCTTTCTTTTTTACAAATATTTTTTTGGTGGAAAATCATCAGGCCAATGCTGTTGATTTTTGATATCTTCTGGTTTAGCATCGGGTGCATATTTATAGCCTTTGCCGTAGTTGAAATCTTTCATGAGTTGAGTTGGGGCATTACGAAGGACCAGTGGTACTCCGAGGTGGCTGGAATTTTTGGCATCTTGAGCGGCCTTACCATAGCCAGTATAAATAATATTTGATTTAGGTGCTTTGGCCAAATAAACAACCAACTCAGCTAGAGCCAGTTTACCCTCTGGCATGCCTATAAAATGCACAGCTTCTTTGGCTGAAGTAGCAAGTATCAGAGCTTGGGGATCAGCTAGCCCCACATCCTCAGAGGCAAAGCGGATCAAACGCCTCACTACATATAGCGGATCTTCACCAGCCTCAAGCATGCGAGCGAGCCAGTACAGAGCGGCATCAGGATCAGAGTCACGCAGACATTTGTGTAGAGCAGAAATAATATTATAGTGCTCCTCACCATTTTTATCGTAGTAGAGCACAGAGCTTTGGATAGCTTCTCGGATATCTTGTTCTGTGAGTTCATAATTTTCATGAGTAGCGCTGGCAATTTCTAGAGCAGTCAATAATTTGCGAGCGTCTCCGCCAGCAAAACTTAAAATTATTTTTTCAGCTTGTTCACTCAAAGAAATTTTTTGCTTACCTAGGCCACGCTCATTGTCTGCTAGTGTCTGGTCTAATATTTTTTTCAGGTCTTTTTCATTGAGAGACTTTAGAGCCAAAACTCGGCAGCGAGATAGTAGGGCAGAGTTGATACTAAAAGATGGATTTTCAGTAGTGGCACCGATCAGAGTCAGAGTGCCATTTTCTACGTATGGCAAGAGGACATCTTGCTGGCCTTTGTTGAAGCGATGAATCTCATCCAAAAACAAAATAGTTTTGGTTTGGAAAAAATTGGCATCTTGGCCTGCAACTTCTGCTATTTTTTTTATCTCTGGGGTGCCAATCAGGACTGCACTAGTAGCGATAAATTTATATTTTAATTCTTGGCTCAATATTTTGGCTAGGGTAGTTTTGCCCACCCCTGGTGGACCCCAGAAAATGAGGGAACTCAAAGATTGGTTTTTAACCATTTGGGTCAGTATTTTGTCTGGACCCAAAATATGCTCTTGCCCATAGAATTGGGAGAGTGCTTGGGGGCGGATGCGGTCGGCTAGAGGCTTAAAGTCGGGCATATATAGATAGTATAAAGGAGAAAGTATAAAGTGAAAAGTATGCAGAGTATATTTTATCTAATATTAGCCAATATTTACCATTTATGCTTGACAAATTACTATATATATGGTATCATTATATATTACTTCGGAATTAGCCGGAGTAAGCATCTGAACAATGTTCAATGAAAGGAAACTGGTCATGAGCAAGACGCAAGTGATCGGTGACATGTCGGCTTGGGCTGGCATGATGAAGGACTTCTGGCGACAGGTCAGCGATGGTTCCATCACCATCATCATGTTCGCCGCTTTCCTTCAGCACAAGAACCCCTTCGCCATTTCGGACATCCGTGTCGAGTGGCAGGAGTTCTACCGCAAGTACTTCCGCATGAGCGTGGACTTCTCTGATGTCCAGATCCCCGACAACTCCGGCGGCTTTGATCGCGCCATCTTCATCCCCAAGGGTCTGAAAATCAACGACGTGCTCAAGGCTATCCGCAAGCAGTTCCCGACCTGGAGCTACGAGGAGGACCCGGATAAGGACGTCATTGAGAACATTCGCCAGTCGGATCGCAACTACGCGATTCGGATTCGCGAGCGGGTGGAGGCCGACGAGGAGTTCAAGGACACCTCGGCCAACAGCCTGCGTGAGCGGGGCGTCAACGTCATCACCTTGCTCGAGCGCTTGGTGTTCGAGTTGAAGTACTTCTCGGAGACCAGCGAACACCTCGACGTCAGCAACGTCACCCTGTGCGCGGGTTCGCGCGGCCGCGTTGGCGGCGTGCCGTACGTCTCCTGGCGTGCTGACCACCGCGGCGAGCTCCGCATCGACTGGTGCCCTCCCGATGTTACCAGTGTCCGCATTCGCGCCCGTCAGGCAGTTTCCTAACACTTTCAACTTTTACCTCTAACCCTTTAGGTGAGGAAGGAGTGCACGATTAGCCCCGTGTGTGTCACAGCGTTGACGCCCGGGGCTTTCTTTTTGAGGAAAAATAAAAAAGCCGACTAGTTTTTCTTGTTGTCATTGCGAGTCACGCGAAGCGGGACGTGGCAATCCACCAGCGTAGATTGCTTCGTCGCCACCGGCTTCTCGCAATGACAGTAAAGATATTTAGCGGTCTTTTTAGACTAGAGTTTATTTTATAATTTTTTCAGAGATAAATTTAATCACTTTTTGGTTGCTCAAGACATTGGCGAGGTATTGCCAATTTTCATGACTATCTATTTGCTTGAGAGATTCAGCGTCATTTTTGTAAGTATTTTTTTGTTTCTCTATCTCAGCTTTTATTTCGGTTTCTTCAGCTTGAATATTATTATCCTTGGCTAGTTGTTTGAGGATGAGAGCAGCTTTGATACGTTCGATAGCTTGAGTACGGAAATCAGTGTGCAAATCATCATGAGTTTTGTTGATTGACTTGAGATAGCCAGCTAGATCCAAGCCTTGGCCATTGACGCTATGCTCTAGCTCATGAATCATTTTGTGTATTTCACTGTCGATCAGCATTTCTGGTATTTCAGAAAAAGTAGCAGTTTTGATAATTTCACTGATAGCTTCTGATTCTACTCTTTGGGTTTCTTTTTGTTCTTTATCTTTATCGATATTTACTTTTAGCTGTTCTTTGAGTTTCTCTAAAGTATCAAAACCGATATTCTTGGCAAAGTCATCATTGAGCTCGGGCTTTTGTCTTTCTAGGACACTGACTACTTTGACATGAAAATCAGCTAACTTGCCAGCTAGATTTTTTTGGAAATATTTTTCAGGAAATTGTAGAGAAAAGTCTATTTCCTCTCCTGTCTTTAGACCAACTAATTTATCTTCAAAGCCTGGTATCATTTGGCCTTCGCCCACGATCACGGGATATTTGTAGCTAGTGCCACCTTCTATAGCCACCTTGTCCATAGTACCAGCAAAATCAATCTCAGCCTTGTCACCTTTTTGGATAGCTCTATCAGTGACGACTTCTGTGACATTTAGATTGCGTAGTTGCTCTAAAGTTTTGTCTACATCTTCTGTGCTAGCTGACACTTCTTTTTTGGCGATGCTTAATTTTTGCCAATCACCCAAGGTGATGCTTGGCAAAAGGTTGACTATAGCTTTATAAACGATTGGATTTTGGGGCGCTAGTTTATCTATGTTGATTTTTGGTTGACCGACAGCTTCTATCTTTTCATCAGTGATAGCTTGGTAATATGTTTGGGTGATGACTTCATCCAAAGCTTCTTGGTAGAGAGCCATTTCACCAAATTGATTCTTAGCCATTTCAAAAGGAACCTTACCAGGACGAAAACCAGGGACTTTATTTTTTTTGCTCAGTCTATTGGCAGCAGAGCGCAGATATTTGTCTAGCTCAGCAACTTCTACAGTGATGGTCAATTCTACCTGGCCTTTTTCTAGGGTATTTTTACTTACTTGCATAAATATATTATCTATTGATTAACCGCCGTATTATAGTAGAAAATAGTTGATTAGTCAATCCGTAAGTTGATAGATAGATGAGTAATATTTATTTTGTTTTTTGGATAAAAAATGTTATAATAATATTAAATCTAAATAAATTTTGTAATAAAATTTTTTTCTATTAAATATGTCGTTGACTTTGCCAATCGCTCCAGAAGAACTTAAAGATATTCTGATAAAATCAGGCGTGATTAAAGACCAAGATTGGACTGATGCCGAAAAAAGAGCTCAAAGACGCCGTCGAGGTGTAGAGGAGATTTTGATCGAGCGTGGTTTTTTTAATGAAAAATATTTGTATGAGATTGTAGGTGATTCTTTGAAAGTACCTTTTGTCAATTTACGCAAAAGAAAATTAGACCCCGCAGCTTTGGCAGAGATTGATCCACAACTTTCACAGACCACTGAGGCCATACCATTTGCCATTGAAGGTAAAAATTTGAAAGTAGCTTTTGTCGATCCTCGTAACAAGGAAAATCTACAATCAATTCAGCAAGCTACTGGTAAGACGGTCATACCTTTTATGACCAGTCACAAAAATTTCCGTTTTGCTTCTCGTCTTTATCAGAGAAATATCGAAGAAGAGATTTACGACATCATCAACACCAAGATCAAGTCCAAAGACGGGGAAACTACAGAGACAGATGTGCCTATCATCAAGATAGTAGATGCCATCATGGAGTATGCTATGTTTGAGCAGTCCTCTGATGTACACATTGAGGCCTTGCCTGATGCAGTGGTGGTCAGATTCAGAGTCGATGGTGACTTGCACGATGTGGTAGAATTGCCAGCCACTATACACAATGCTTTGGTGGCCCGTATCAAGATATTATCCAATCTACGTATCGATGAACACCGCGTACCTCAGGATGGACGCTTTTCTTTCAAGATAGAGGAAGAAGAGGAGTCAGTGCGTGTATCTATCATACCAGCTTTTTATGGAGAAAAAGTTGTCATGCGTTTGATGACCGATGAGGCCCAGAATATGAACTTGGAGGAAATCGGTTTTTCAGAGCAGAATGCCAAAATCATGAAGCAACAATTGGAAAAACCATTTGGCATGATACTGGTTGTCGGTCCGACTGGCTCAGGAAAAACTACTACTTTGTATGCCGTGTTGAACATGCTCAATACAGAAGAAGTGAATATATGTACCATAGAAGACCCGATAGAGTATGGCGTCCATAGAGTCAATCAGACCCAAGTCAATTCTCAAGCTGGCTATACTTTTGCTAGTGGTTTACGCTCATTGCTCCGTCAAGATCCAGATGTGATCATGATCGGAGAAATTAGAGACAAAGAAACAGCTCAGATTTCTGTCCGCGCTGCTTTGACTGGTCACTTGGTCTTGTCTACTTTGCACACCAACAACTCAGCTGGCGCTCCACCGAGATTATTGGACATGGACGTAGAACCATTTTTGGTTTCTTCTACTTTGAATATTGTCATTGCTCAGAGATTGGTGCGTCGCATTTGTTTGGATTGTATTTTTAGCTTCAAGCTCAAGGCCGAAGAGCTCAAGAGCTTGGCCAAGGAATTTGATCTAGAAAATATGTTGGCTAGATTCAAGAGTCAGGGCTTGGTAGATGCCAAGGTCAAGACATTTAGTGAGCTGACCTTTTATCGTGGTAAGGGTTGTTCTCGTTGTCATCAGTCTGGCTATTCTAAGATAGTGAGTGTCTTGGAGCTTTTGCAAAATACTGAAGCTGTACAAAAATGCATCATCCGCAATGCCTCGTCCAATGAGATTCAAAAAGTAGCTATGGAGGAAGGTATGATCACTATATTTGAAGACGGTATGCAAAAAGCCTTGTTAGGCGTGACGACCATAGAGGAAGTATTGCGTATCAAGAGAGAGTAAAATAAAATTTTGGATAAACAAAAATAAATTTAATAGGGAAATATGGAATATTTAGATATCAAGCATCATAAAATAGACGACACAGGAAAAACCAAAGAAAAAATCAAACCAGAGTTAGCCAAAAAATTGCAGGACATTCCTAGTAAAGATGCTAAAAAAGACGCAAAGAAAATAAAAAAACCAAAGAAGTTTTTATTTGGTCATGTGAGCTCTGCCGATCAGATGCTGTTGCTAGACAATCTATCGACCATGATCAAAGCTGGTTTAGCCTTGGCTCCGGCTCTCAAGACAATCAGCAGTGAAGTCAAAAATAAATATTTCAAGAATATCTTGAACCATATTTATGACATGATTGAAAATGGTCAGTCTTTGTCTGACAGTATGAAACATTATCCCAAGGTTTTTCCAGAGATGATAGTGTCGGCAGTAGAGGTGGGTGAAAATACCGGTGGACTTTCAGAATCATTGGGACATCTAGCTAGCATCATCAAAGCCCAAAGACAGTTGCGATCCAAAGTGATAGGAGCTTTGATATATCCATGTGTAGTGATAGTAGCCATGATAGGCGTGAGTTTATTTTTGGCTTTTTTTGTCTTTCCTCAATTGATCGATGTGTTTGCAGAGGCCAATGTAAAATTGCCAATTATATTATTATCAGTGCAGTGGTTATTGTGGGCAACTAAGTATTATTACTGGTACATGATTGGTTCATTATTGGGCTTGATATTGATTATAGTTTTGTTGGCACGTATTTATGCTGTGCGTTTAGCTTGGCATAAATTAACTTTGAGAATTCCTTTTGTTGGCACCTTGATCAGAGAGTTGTGTATGTCACGCTTTGCTGGTAACCTGCACGCCCTGTTAGCGGCTGGACTTTCTATAGTCAAATGTCTTGAGATAGTAGCCAAGACAGTACCAAATTTGTATTATCGTCAAGAAATATTAAAGATGGCTACTGAGCTAGAAAAAGGCAAGGCCTTATCCGTAGCTATGTCTGATAGACCAAAATTATTTTCTTCTTTATCTATACAGCTATGTAGTGTTGGTGAGGAGACCGGAGAATTAGAAAATATATTGATCAAAATTGAAGAGTATTATCAAGAAAGAGTTGATAATGTATTGGCTAATTTATCAACTATCATAGAACCAGTGTTGTTGGTTTTGGTCGGTGTGGCTGTGGGCTTTATTGCCTTATCAGTCATATCACCTATGTACGAATTGACACAAAGTTTTTCCGAATAAAATGTTTAAAAAAAGATTTGGCTTAACTTATATTGAGTTGTTGGTTGTTTTGGGTCTTTTTTCTTTGATTTCCTTGTTGAGTTTTTCATCATATGCTAACTGGCAAAAAGAAGTGACTTTGGTCAATTCAGCTGATGAGCTCAAAAGCAGCATCTCACTAGCCCAGGCCAAGGCCATAGCAGCAGCTGGCAACAAAAATTGGGGCGTGCATCTGGAAGAGGGGCAGTATGTTTTATTTTCTGGGTCATTTTATGATATAGCCAATCCAGATAATAAGATCAAAGAATTGCGTGGTGTCAAAATTGTAAATCCCGAGACCAGCTTGGCTGACGGAGCTGGTGGCTATGGATCAGATCTAGTTTTTGGAAAATATACTGGTCAGACAGCCAATATTGGTCAGATCACAGTAGCAGCTAATTCTGACCCAAGCAAAACAAAAGTAATATCTATTCAAGATAATGGTCAGATTAATTAAAAAAAATCAAAAGGGTTTTTCTATTATTGAGTTATTAATAGCTATTACTTTTATTATAGTGATTGTTGCTAGTATTTTTAATATTAGTCAGTTCAACAGCCACATCCGCAAGATAAATGATGAGAGAACTCAGGCTTTGTATTATGCTGTCGAGGGTATAGAGGCAGCCAAACTCATCACTTGGGATCAGATGACCATTGGTGATCATTATTTTGTAAAAAATGGTGCATCTTGGGATATCAATGACGGCAGTGAGTTACTCAACAATAAATATACCAGAACAGTAGTAGTCAGTAGTGTCAGTAGGGAGTCAGTCTACCAGGGTAATGTATATGGCAATATCAGTAGTGGTGCCAATATTGACCCTGATACCAAAAAAGTTACAGTAGTCATTGATTGGATCAGTAGAACTGGGGCCAATAAGCAGGAAAAATTAGAAACAAATATTTATCGTTTTCAAGCCAATCGTTGGAAACAACAGGATTGGGTAGGTGGCGAAGGTCAAGATACCTGGTCTGATGCTACTAAGTTTTATAGTAAAAATTCTGGCACCGATGTGACTATACCAGGAGTAGCTACATTGATCGCTGGGGCTCTCAACTGGAACATAGCCACCACTACTGCTGTGTATGATGCACCTGGCACCTCAGACAACAATGATGTTTTTGAAATCAATAATACTGCTTATTTAGTAACGGAAGATAACACTGGTAACCCAGGCTCGGAATTTTATATTTTAGATGTTGCCAATATTAATTATCCTCCTGTCGCTTTACCGTCAGTCAAGGGTCAGTATAATGTTGGTAGCGGTGTCACTTCGGTTGTGGTGCAGGGTAACTATGCTTATATTTCCACACGTTCAGATAGTAATAATAGTAACTATGGCGAATTTCAGATTCTAAATATCTCTGACCCCCAAAACATAACGAAAGCGGCTTCTATAAATTGGAGTGGTAGCACCGATGCTTTGGATGTGGTGGTTAATGCTAATCAAGCCTATATTGCCCGCGGGTCAACTGTTTATGCCTACAACATTACTAATCCTAATAGTCCACAACAATTGGACACTTTGAGTGTCGGTGCCGTAGCTAATGAATTATTTTTGAATGAAAATTATTTGTATGTAGCTACTGATAATTCTAGTAAAGAATTACAGGTGATTGATGTTACCAATCCAGCTAATATATTTTTGACTGGTCAGTATGACTTGAGTGGTTCTCTGCGGGCCACGGATATCAAAGTACGAGGTGATAGAGTCTATGTTTCTACTCGTAGTAACAGTGGACCAGAATTGTATATTATCAATTTTGCAGATGTAGCTAATCCAGTATTGATGGGTTATTATGAAGTAGGAGCTGACGTTTATTCTTTTAGTATAGTAGGACCTTATGCCTTGCTCGGTACAGCTCTATCTACAGAGGAGCTGAGAGTGGTAGATATCAGCTATCCAGCCACAGTCAAGTATGTGTCTAGTTTTGATTTGAGTGGTGATATTTATGGTATGACTGCCAATTGTTCTAATATATATGCAGGCACCACAGGTAATAATCAAGAATTTTTCATAGTTTCTACACTAGTTACTAATTGCGACTATGCTTCTTCTGGGTATTTGGAGTCTTCTACTTTTGATACTGGCAGTGATCACGTCGCTTACAACTGGATCAAATGGACTGGCACCTCCCCAGTCAATACAGCTATAAAATTTCAGTTGGCCACTAGTAATAATGTAGCTGGCCCATGGTCGTATATCGGACCAGATGGCTCTAGTTCTAGCTACTATACCAATGGTGCTGGGGAGCTTATTAATTACAATAGCCATTTGAATAAGCGTTATGCGCGTTATAAATTGTTTTTAGAAAATAATAATAGTTTGCAGCCACCAATTTTGGAAGAAATGATTATTAGTTATTCTGTATATCCATGAGTAAGATAAAAATAAATAATAAAAAATCCGGATTTACCTTGGTAGAGACATTGGTGTATTTATTTATCACTAGTATGTTGCTATTGATGATCGCTAATCTAGTGATGAATATTTTCCATGCCAAAAGATTATTCAAATCAGAAGAAGTAGTCTCTCGTAATGCTAGGTATATCATGTCTTTTATGTTAAACAAATTGCACAATGTCGATAATATTGATGACTTGGGTGGTGGTTCACAAAATATTATGTTTTATATACCACCAGATCGTCGCTTCAATCTAGCGATAGAGGATGACAATTTTGTTTATAGGGAGACACAAGATGTAGGTAGTGGTTTTCCAGATCAATCTACTGCTGTAGCGCATTTGTTAAACTCTGACAATGTACAGGTGAGTGATATTACTTTGGTGCCCATGAATGATAACTATGGTCGTAGCAATCAGGGGGTTATTTTGCAGTTTACTTTGACCTATGGCGTACCAGAGGACATATACGGCTATGCTCAGAGAACTTATAGTACTTTTTTAAGCATTAGATAATTATGCAAAAAATTTATCAAAAATATAATCAAGGGTCAGCAGCTCTGATTTCCTCTATAGTAGTAGCGGCTGTGGTTTTGTCTGTAGTTTTGTCTCTGATGTTGGTAGTGATGGACAGCAGATCAGGAGTGCAATCATTTGCTGATTCTTTGCAGAGTTTTTATAGTGCCGAATCTGGGGTGAGCGAGGCTCTGATCCGTTTGCGCAAGGAACCAGATAATTTTACTTTTCCAGAACTGAGTATTGGCAGTGTGACTTCTACTAGTCAATTCATCACTGTGTCTGGTACTTGTGATGTCCCCCCAGAGTGTGCACAAGCTACGGGCAGTGGTTGGTGGGGAGAATATTTTAACTATTCTAGAAATCATCCAGACATGGAGATTTATCCATACCCAGGACCAACACCACTACCCACCCAGCATGATTGGTATGATGATAGCTATAAAACACATGAGCAGATTGATGCTAATTTGAATTTTGGTCCGACTTTAGATACCTGGTTTCCCTATGATGGCACACCATGGGAAAATAAAGAGGGTTACGCCCATGATTATTTTTTTGGTACACATTGGCGAGCCAAAGTCACCGCTCCTAGTAGTGGCTATTATAATTTTTCTTTGGCTTCAGATGATGACTCATGGCTTTTGGTTAATGGTTTGGTAGTCGTTAACAATAGCGGTACTCACGATGCCTTTACAGTCTCTGGTAGTTTATATTTACCACAAGGAGATACTCTAGTAGAACTTTATTTTGCTGAAAGACATACGACAGATTCTGGTTTTCGTTTTAGTTTTGCTAATACCAACCTGATCATCACCCCTTGGCCAGAAGGTTGTGGTGAAGACTATCAATGTAATTCCAATATTGAGTCCACAGCTAGCACCACCAAATCTACCCGTAAGGTACGATATAGCTGTAATCAAGATATAGAAGATTGTGCTTGGGAAGAATTGGTTCCTTAGCTTGTTTTTCATTTAAAGTCGTGTTAAAATATATGGGTAAGTAAATATTGGCTCTAACTTTAGACAAGTTTGTGCCAATTTTTTATTTATTTTTTATTGTGGTATAATCTACACAGAATAGTAATAATTAAATATATATAGTATATATGGGTAAAAATATTTTCAAGAGTAAATTTTTGTGGTTAGATATTGTATTGCTAACCCTTCTTTTTAGCGTCCATTCAAGCCTCGCAGCCTCTTCTTTAGCTTCTCGTCTCAAGGGGTATATCCTACTCCAAGTAGAAAATAATGGAGAAGCTTGGTATGTCATACCAGCGGAGCAGAAAATGGTATATATGAAAGATGGTGCTGTGGCTTACCAAATAATGCGTGAAGTCTCTCTAGGTATTACCAATGCTAATTTAGCTAAAATACCAGTGGGTATTGAAGCTAGGTTCAATGATGTAGATACAGATGGTGATGGTTTGTCTGATAAACTAGAAGAGGGCTTGGAAACTGATCCTAATAAGGCTGATACCGATGGCGATGGTTTTAAAGATGGTGAAGAGATACAGAACAACTATAGTCCTCTAGGTCCAAATAAATTATCCTATGATCAAAATTTGGTTAATCGTCTGAAAGGATATATCCTGCTCCAAGTAGAAAAACAAGGTCAGGCTTGGTATGTCAATCCTAAAGATGGCAGAAGATACTACATGCAAGATGGTCCGGCAGCTTATAATATCATGAGGTATTTATCTCTGGGTATTACTAATGCTAATTTGAATCTAATACCAAAATCTTCTAGAACTTTTAATGTTGATACTTCTGGTGATTCTTCTTCCAGCCAAAACAATCAAGGAAACAAGAACGCCACCTCAACACCTCCAGGTAATAACAACAATAACAATGGCAACAACGGTGGTAATGGCGGCGGAGGTCGTGGTGGAGGAGGCGGTGGTGGTTCTCACAATAATACACCATCAGCTGACACTCAAGCTCCTTCTGTACCAAGTGGTCTTACAGCTACAGCCTCAGGTACTCAAATCTCCTTGTCTTGGACTGCTTCTACTGATAATGTAGGCGTAGTTGGTTATCAAATCTTAAGATCAACTACTAATGGTAGTGGTTATACACAAATTGCCACCTCAAATACCAATTCATATACCAACACCGGCTTAAGCGTAGGTACTACTTATTATTATGTAGTCAAAGCCTATGATGCAGCTGGTAATATATCCAATTCTTCTAGTCAAGCACAGGCCACAGCTGTCGATAGTCAGGCCCCTTCCACTCCTAGTAACTTAAGCGCTACAGCTTCAGGTAGTCAAATCTCCCTATCTTGGTCAGCTTCTACTGACAATGTAGGAGTTTCACAGTACTTGATTGAAAGATCTAATACTTCTGATAGTTCTGGATTTTTATCTTTGGCTACTAGTACCACGTCAGTCTATGTAAATACCCGTTTAGCAGTTAACGCTACTTATTATTATCGAGTAAGAGCTCAAGATGCTGCTGGTAATACATCGTCATATTCACCAGTAGTCTTTGCCACAACCAATGATAATTTGGTTACCACAGACACCCAAAGCCCTTCTACTCCTAGTAACTTAAGCGCTACAGCCTCAGGTACTCAAATCTCTTTGTCTTGGTCAGCTTCTACTGATAATGTAGGGGTAGTTGGTTATCAAATCTTAAGATCTACTACTAATGGTAGTGGCTATACACAAATTGCTACCTCAAATACCAACTCATATACCAATACTGGCTTAAGCGTAGGTACTACTTACTACTATGTAGTCAAAGCCTATGATGCTGCTGGTAATATATCCAATTCTTCTAGTCAAGCACAGGCTACAGTGCAAGTGCCAGCTGATACTCAAGCCCAAGCTGTACCCAGTGGTTTAGTAGCTACAGCAGCTAATAGAGAAATAGCCCTATCATGGACAGCTTCAACTGATAATGTAGGTGTAGTTGGTTATCAGATTTTAAGATCAACTACCAATGGTTCTGGTTATGTACAACAGACTACTGTGAATACTACGGTATATGTTGACACCGGATTGACTAACGGTACTACCTACTACTATGTAGTCAAAGCCTATGATACTGCTGGTAATATATCCAATTCTTCTAGTCAAGCACAGGCTACACCAGCAGACACCACCGCCCCTTCCACTCCTAGTAACTTAAGCGCTACAGCTTCAGGTACTCAAATCTCTTTGTCTTGGTCTGCTTCTACTGATAATGTAGGCGTATCTCAATACTTAATAGAAAGATCAACATCTGCTTCGTCAGGCTTTACTCAAATAGCTACTTCCAATACCAACTCATATACTAACACTGGTCTTTCAAATAGTACTACCTACTATTATAGAGTAAGAGCCCAAGATACTAGTGGTAACTATTCTAGCTATTCAGTTACTGCTAATGCGACGACAGATGGTAGTGTGGTTAGTAGTTCAAACTTGATTCAAAATAGCTGGAATTTTTCTGGTACATCATGGGATGCTGACGCTATCGGCACCGATCCTTGGTCACCAATAACCAATTTTATTTTTACTAGTGGTCAGAGTGATCCTTTTGGCACCAATAAAGCATTTAGAATTGCAATTAATGGTACGCGTGGTTGGCAACAACGTGATTCAATGCCGGATTTAAATTTAAATTATGATATAGTAACCGCCTCAGTTTATGTGAAATATGGTAGTGCAGCTAATTTTATTTTTGGTATTACCCAAACCGATGTTTCTTATACTGTTGGAGAATTTGAGCAGACATTTAATTTTGACGCCAATGGTGTACCGACCTGGTATAGCGGTAATACTCATCCGCAAGATGGGCACACTGTTACTAGTGTTGGCAATGGTTGGTATAGACTCTCAGTCACCTACAATTTAGCTAGCAGAGGTATCAAAAATCATCCTTTCTCAGCTAGGGTGACTCCGGCTGGTCAATATTCTGGTGGCGCTTATGCTTACATTACTGGTTTTCAATTAGAATCAGGTACTGTAGCTACTGCCTATGTTGAGAAGCCAAGTGGCTCTGGTGACACTCAAGCGCCAAGTGTACCGGCTAATCTTTCAGTCTCAGTTTCTGGCACACAGGCAACTTTATCTTGGAGTGCTGCTAGTGATAATACAGCAGTGACTGGCTACCAAATATTAAGATCTACTACCAATGGTAGTGGTTATACGCAGATAAATACTGCAAACACCACGTCATATACTCATACTGGTTTGACGGCTGGTACTTATTACTATGTAGTGAAAGCTTATGATGCAGCTGGAAACTATTCAGCTAATTCCAATCAAGTGACAGTGACTATTGCTAGTCAAGCTGATACACAAGCACCCACGGCGCCTAGTAATTTGACCGCCACTGCTTCTGGTAATCAAATATCTTTGAACTGGACAGCCTCTACTGATAATGTTGGTGTTTCCCAATATTTAATAGAAAGAGCTACTGGTAGCGGTAGTTATTCCCAAGTAGCTACTACTAACTCGACCGTCTATGATATGATGAGTTTGGCTGATTATACTGCTTATTCTTGTCGGGTCAGAGCTCAAGATGCAGCTGGCAACATGTCTCTTTATTCTAGTGTAGCCACTGCTACGACTGGCGCTGGGTCAAGTTCTGGCAGTGTCAATATTTCTGGGGTAAATGATAATACTATTTCCGATAATCAATCTATTACTATTTCTGGTAGTGGTTTTGGTACAAAGGTAGCTGTTAGTGGGGTCGTAGGACCGCCAGTACTTTGGGATAATTTTGAAAATGGTGTGAATGGTAATTTGGTCGAAGCATACCCCGCTTCTCCTTGGGATAGAGTGCGACACGATAATCTTAGTGGTCCTAGATATTATCAAGGCGCCATCAATAATTCTATGGGCGTTAATACTGGTTCGGGTACATACAATGGTCTGACAGCCGGCACTACTAGAGTTTTGATTGAAGACGATGAATTTAGACACTTGTATTTAGATTTTTATATTAGAGCAGAAAAGGGCATTGGTCTAAAACAAAGATCTAGTAAACAATTTATGTTTTGGAGTGCCAATGGTGGTGTTGGTGGAAACGATGGGCCAAATTCTGGCAGTTGGCAAATTACTCAAGGGCCAGAAGATAATCCACCATTTGCTTTTGCTGAATATTCTTGTGGCAACGATCCATATTCTATCGCCTATACCAATATGGGTGTTGATGAATTTACCACCGCTCGTCATGTGCAAATAGAATTTCGTCGACCAAGCAATATAGTTGGTGCTTCAGATTATCACGGCTCATTACGCATTTGGTATGATGGCGTCCTAGTTACTAATCGTAGTACTTTTGGTAGTTATTCTTGTGACCCTGATATTAATTTTATAGATAATCTTTATCTCGGCCATTATCAAGATAGAGATTCTTATGATCAGCCAGAACTGATGTGGATTAGTTGTCCAGGTAATGCCCGTTGCAATGAATGTCCAGCTGGTTCATCCGGCTGTTCGGTTGATAATCCAAATTGGTTGCCAGCTCGGCAAGATACATTTTATTATGATAATTTTTATATTGATAAATCAATTGCTCGCGTAGAAATAGGTAATGCCTCCACCTACGGCGCTTCTACTAGACGAGAAATACAAGTACCAATGTCGTGGAATAACGGATCTATCCAATTTACTGTTAATAAAGGAGGACTGAGCAGTGGCCAGACTGCCTATATATATGTTTTAGATAGCAATGGCAATGTTAATGCCAATGGTTATCCTGTAACTATAAATTAACTATTTTGCAATTTAACAAAAAACATCCTAATTTAGGGTGTTTTTTGATTGACTTTTGGAAAAATTTGTGCTATAATAAAATATGTAAGTTTATATTGGCTACGGCCCCTTGTAGGGCTATGGCCAATTTTTTATTTAAAAATAAAATGAATCGTCGTTTACTTACTCTAACACTATTATTATCTGGTCTTATCTTGACCTATTTTAATATTGCTAGCGCTGCCCCTTTGGCCGATCGGCTCAAGGGGTATATTTTATTACAAGTGCAAAGTCACGGCGAGGCTTGGTATGTCATCCCATCAGAATCAAAAAGAACCTATCTAGCCAATGGTGAGACGGCTTATGGTATCATGTCAAAACTTGGACTAGGTATCAAAAATAGTGATTTACAAAAAATACCAGTTGGCATTGATTCTCGCATAGTAGATATCGATAGCGATGGCGATGGCTTGGGTGACAAACTTGAGGAAGGTTTAAAAACTAATCCTAATAATATTGATAGCGATGGTGATGGTTATGATGATTTTGATGAAGTGACTCATGATTATAATCCATTGGGTAAAGAAAAAAATATATACGATCAGGCATTAATTAATCGCTTGAAGGGAAAGATATTATTGCAAGTAGAAGAAAAGGGTCAGGCTTGGTATATAAATCCAGTAAATGGTCACCGCTATTATATGAAAGATGGACCCTCGGCTTATGAGATAATGCGTTTTTTGAGCTTGGGTATTACTAATGATAATTTAAATCAAATAGCAGTATCAAATTTTAATATCGGTACACCAACTATTCCTCCTATTCCCCCAGCATCTGTTGATAGTCAAGCGCCAACTGCACCGATTAATCTAACGGCTGTTGCCACTTCAACACAAATAGCTCTTATTTGGGTAGTTTCAACTGATAATGTTGGCGTCACTCAATATCAAATAGAGCGATCTACTTCAGCTAATTCAGGTTTTACATTTATTGGTAGTGCTACTAATATTTCTTATACAAATATTGGCCTAACTAATAACACTACTTATTATTATCGTGTCAGAGCACTTGATGCAGCGGGAAATTTTTCTGGCTACTCTAATGTTAGTCATGCTACTACGGCTCAAATTGTAGTAGATGCTCAGGCACCTACTATACCTACTAGCGTGACAGCTGTTGCCACTTCAACTCAAATAACTATACATTGGACTGCCTCCACTGATAATGTTGGAGTTGCTCTTTATCACATTGAGCGATCAACTTCTGCTACTAGTGGTTTTACCGTTCTCACAACAGTGACGGGCACCACTTACATTAATGCTGGCCTATCATACAATACTAGATATTATTATCGCGTCAGGGCATCTGATGTAGCTGGAAATTTTTCTAATTATTCAGGTATCGTCAATGCTATCACTAGTACACAGGCGCCAGTAAATAATACAGATACCCAAGTACCAACAACTCCAAGTAACCTGACAGCCACTGCTACTTCAACACAAATTAATTTAAGCTGGACTGCCTCTACTGACAACGTTGGTGTTTCTCAATATCGTATTGAGAGATCAAGTTCGGCTAACCCTACTTTTAGTCAGATAGCTACTGCTACTACCAACTCTTATATCGATGTTGGTCTGACACCAAATATCACCTATTCTTACAAAGTTTTAGCCGTAGATGGAGCTGGTAATACTTCTTCGTATTCTAGTATTGCCAGTACCACTTTAGAAGATAATTATTCTATAGCTTATATTGCTGGAGAGGACTATACTTTGCCAGCTAGTGTGACGGCTAATAATTTTTCTGGCTACGTTTGTTCCAATTGTACCAATTCTGCCACTACTTTTATTTGGACCAATTGGGCTACTATTGAGCCAACCAATACCAATCCTAGAACTTATGATTGGACCTATATAGATAATCAATTAGCTGCAGCCGTAGCTAATGGCAAGAAGGTAAGTTTAATGCTTCATAGTACCGTAGCAGGTGGTATACATGATAGAAGTGCCGTACCGGATTGGGTCTATGAGGAATTTAATTTGCCTCCTTATGATCAATTGATGAACATGGGTATGACAGAACAGATCCATGTTATTCCTTCTTGGCGACCAGAAATCAGATCTCGTTTTGAAGAGTTGATTGCTGCTTTAGGTGCTCGTTATAAAAATAACAACACTATAGAGTCTATCTATATTGGGGCTATTTCTCATTCCCAGGGTGAAGAATTATGGATTTCTCAGCCATATCTGACTACCATAGAAAGAGATTGGGGATTAACGCCACAGGTTTTGCAAACCTGGTTAGAGTCACGCATGTCTGCTTGGCTTCAGGCTTTTCCGGGGGAAGAACGTAAATTAGTATGGGTGGGTAGTGCCACTGGATTGAATTGGAACAATAGGTCAGATTTTGAATTAGTTGCCAAAAATTTAATAGATTATGCGGCTAGTAGAAATATAGGAGCCAGAGCCGGTAGGGTAGAGGCCTATCTTGATAAAATCGGAGATTATTTGTGGTCTAATTACAAAGATGGTAATGGTTATATATATATTAATGAGAGTGCCCTGAGGTTTGATGGTCGTTATTGGGGTGATGAAAATGAAGAATACGGTCCAAATTTTACATATTTTGGCTCTGACCACAGTAGTCCAGTCAGATATCGTTTTGCTATTATGCGTGCTTTACAGGCACGGATGAGATTTTTGTGGACTACTACATATACAGAGACTATCAATCCATCTTTGAGTAATTATGCTAGATTATCATTTGGTAAAAATGTTTATGATTCTCCTGATGCTTGGGCATTTTTATTTCAATCACCTCAATCAGATGGTTATCCAATAAAAAATTTCGAAAGATGGTTGATACAGAGAGACATGGATGGTGGTATCACAGTGCCAGCCCAGAGAGTGACTCGTGTTTTTGATGCTGGCGGAGCTTATTTGGCTCCATCATTGTGGTATGACGACACTGCTCGTAGGACTGACATTGCCTCTGGCAACCGCTACATGTTTTTTGGTCTAGATGATAGATTCACTACTAGTGGCACCATTCAGATCAAAGTTGAGATAGTAGATGATGCTCAGACCAATTGGCACTTAGATTATTATAATAGTAGTGGATCTATGACATCTACTAGAAATATAGTCAATGTACATGATAATCAGAAAAAAACTTATACCTTTACATTACACAATCCAATATTTTCTAATCAGTTCAGTGGTATGGATTTTAGATTAGTAAATGAAGGCGCTGGTGACCTGATAGTATCTTGGGTCAGGTTAGTTAGAAACTTAGGACAATAAAAAAACATCCCGCCAAGCGGGATGTTTTTAGTTTGAGAAAATTATTTCATCATAGCTATCAAGAGTAGAGCTACGATATTCAAAATTTTAATCATGGGATTGATAGCTGGACCGGCAGTATCTTTGTAAGGATCACCGACTGTATCTCCAGTGACAGCAGCCTTGTGAGCATCTGAGCCCTTGCCACCAAAGTGGCCACTCTCAATATACTTTTTGGCATTGTCCCAAGCACCACCGCCAGAGGTCATAGAGATAGCGACAAATAAACCAGTGACTATACTACCAACCAACAAGCCGCCCAAAACATTGAAGCCATTGGCACCAAAAGCAATCTTGATAATGACAGGCACCAAAACTGGGATGAGAGCTGGTATGATCATTTGTTTCAAGGCACCCTTGGTGACTATGTCTACAGCTGAGCCATATTCAGGTTTTTCAGTGCCATCCATGATACCTGGCTTGGCTTTGAATTGGCGACGAACTTCCTTGACTACATAGCCAGCAGTTTTGCCTACAGCTTCCATAGATAGAGCACCAAAGATATAAGGTAATAATCCACCAATAAATAAACCAGCCAAAACATAAGGATCATCAAGTTTGAAAATAATATTGAGGCCGATATTTTCTAATTCTTTTGTATAAGCAGCAAATAATACCAAGGCAGCAAGTCCGGCTGAAGCAATAGCATAACCCTTGGTGACGGCTTTGGTGGTATTTCCTACAGCGTCTAATGGATCAGTGACGGCACGGACATTTTCTGGTAGGCCAGCCATTTCAGCGATACCGCCAGCATTGTCAGTGATTGGTCCATAGGCATCAATAGTGACTATGATGCCAGCCAATGACAACATACTCATGGCAGCTACAGCGATGCCATAAAGTCCAGCAAAGCTATAGGCAGCGATAATACCAGCTACTATGATCAAGACTGGCCAAGCAGTAGATTTCATACTGATAGCTAGTCCTTGGATGACATTGGTACCATGGCCAGTTTCAGAAGCTTGAGCAATAGATTTTACAGGTTTGTATTTGGTGGAGGTGTAGTACTCAGTGATGAAGACAATCAAGCCAGTGACCACTAGACCAACCAAGCTGGAGTAGAAAATTTCCATGTGACTCTTGTAGACCAAGTCAGACATTAAATATTTAGTAATAAAGTAAAAAGAAACTACAGTCAGTCCGCCAGCCACCATTAAGCCCTTGTATAGAGCTTTCATGATAGAACCATTTTTTTCTACATCAGCCACAGTTTCTTTTTTGTTGATTTTGATAAACCACAAGGATACTAGTGATGTGACGATAGCTACAGCACCCAAGGCTAATGGATAGATGACAGCATTTTCTAGTGCCTGACCACTAGCGTCTTTGAAGGATAAGGCACCAAGTAACATAGTAGCTACTAAGGTGACAGCATATGTCTCAAATAAGTCAGCAGCCATACCAGCACAGTCACCGACATTGTCACCGACATTGTCAGCAATCACAGCTGGGTTGCGTGGATCATCTTCTGGGATACCAGCTTCTACTTTACCGACTAGATCAGCACCGACATCAGCAGCTTTGGTAAAAATACCGCCACCTAGTCTAGCAAAGACAGAGATCAAGCTGCCTCCAAAACCTAGACCAATCAAGTGCTCTACTCTCATAAATGGCAAAACATAAAGTATGGCTACACCAAATAGGGCCAAACCAACTACCAACATACCAGTGACTGAGCCACCTAGTACGGCCATGCGCATGGCAGATTGGATATTTTTTTTGGCAGCTTCAGTGGTGCGTACATTGGTGCGGACCGAGACATTCATACCGATAATACCAGCAGCGGCTGATAATACCGCACCCACCAAAAAGGCTAAAGCTGTGCCAAAATCAATAGCAATCCATATTACAATAAATAAAGCGGCAGCTAAGTAAGCAATGGTTTTGTATTGTCTGATGAGATAGGCCTTAGCACCCTCTTGGATAGCTTTGGCAATTTCCTTCATCTTGTCATCTCCGCTAGGACTTTTCAAAATACGAGTGATCATCCAAGCGCCAAAACCTATAGACAACAATGACGATAAGATAGCTAGTAGTTTAATTGTTTCCATATTTTTTTAATTATTAAAATTACTTATTTAGATTTTTTAGTAGTTTTCTTTTCTTTTTTAGCCTTTGTATCTTCTTTAGTTTCTTCGACATTTTCTTCTTTGTTGGCATCATCTGTGAGTTCTGTTTGTTCTTCAGATGTATCAGCTGTGACATCAGGATTGGCACTTAGTTCATTTTTTTCAGGGCTACTAGGAGAGATAATATCTATCTTCCAGCCGGTCAATTTGGCTGCTAGACGAGCATTTTGACCACCGCGGCCAATAGCTAGGGATAGCTGGTCATCATTGACCATGACTTTGGCAGTTTTATTGTCTTCGTCTATATCTATTTTGCTGATACTAGCAGGACTCAAAGAGTTGGCAATAAAAGTTTTGGGGTCATTGTTCCAGTGGATGATGTCTATTTTTTCACCGCCTAGTTCATTGATAACGGTCTGTACCCTAGCACCTCTTTGTCCAACGCATGAGCCAATAGGATCGATATTTTCTTCAGAGGTAAAGACAGCAATTTTTGTACGAGCACCAGCTTCACGGGCAATAGATTTTATCTCTACTGTGCCAGCAGCAATTTCTGGCACCTCAGTAGCAAATAGTTCTTTGACTATTTCTGGGTGAGTACGAGAAAGTATAATTTCTGGTCCTTTGCTA
>CAYRIU010000014.1:0-23564 GCA_964424615.1 uncultured Gammaproteobacteria bacterium
GCAAAACGCAATATTATTGTCACAAGCTATCGCTACGACGAAAAAGGACAAGAAGTTATAGCTACGCCAATCATTCAGAATGTTATGCAAGAACAGCAAATTCAGACAGATAATAACGATAGAAAAATTGCGGTTGCCGAACAATCTCTTACTTGGCCAACATTATCTCTCAAGGAAGAAAAACGAGTCTTGCAGCCTCGACTTGAAAATTTCCAACTAAGCGCTACGGCGCTACTTGACTTTCTTGATGTCACAAAGGGCGGCCCAGCATACTTCAAGGAAAGACACATTCTGTCTTTGCCATCTGCACAAACGCCCCATATGGCCTTTGGTATTGCAATACATAGTGCGCTTGAGTTAGCTCAAGTTTTGGTGAACCGTAATTCGTTCGAGCTTAAATCAGTGCTAAAGCGATATGAACAAAGTCTCCTCCAACAAAACCTGACCCATAACGACCTTGGCCGATTCTTGCATCATGGTCAAGAGCTACTGAAAAAACTTTTTGAAAGCGATACTTTTTGGCTACCAAAAAGCAGCCTACCCGAACAAGCCATTCATGACATAGCTGTTGGCAATGCACGCCTGTATGGCAAACTGGATAGGGTAGATATCTCAGATAAAACACTCACGGTCGTTGACTACAAAACCGGCAAACCCCTTAGTAGTTTATTCACAAAGGATCAAGCCAAAGCCGTAAAAGCTTGGCGACACAGAACACAGCTTACGTTTTATTGCTTGCTTGCACAAAATAGTAGTCGCTTTAACAAATACAGTCAGATCAATGGACGCTTGCTCTATCTTGAAGCAGCCAGCGCAAAAGAGTTCATGCGCGAGTTCAATCCCGGTAGCGAAGATATTAAGTATGTTCAGGAAGTAATAACTGTAGTGTGGCAAAAAATAATGAATTTAGACTTCCCAGACACAAGTCAGTACCCCCAGTCTTACGACGGTATTACGCAATTTACAAACGACTTACTTGATTAGTTAGTTACAGTTATTTCTCAGTAAATGTTATACTTCGGGCATGAATACAACACAAACAAATTATATATCTAACCCTTTTAAAGTTATCTTCGCTGGCTTTGGCAATATGTTCAAGTACAACCAAAACCTCTCTATCATTCTATTAATTGCATCACTTTTTATGTCCGGAGGCGGCTCCCTCTCAGATGCGTCAGGCGCAAGCTCAGACAGCTTTAACCCAAGTCACGAACAAGTCATAATTATATTGATTGTTGTTGGCGTCTTGCTGCTTGCATTGGTACCGCTCATTATATTTCTATCGACAATGTACTATGGCATAGCCTCTTACACGGCTCTAAAAACTGCTAGACATGAAACTACAACCTTCAAAGAGGCTTGGAATACAAGTCTTCGTAAGTTTTGGACAATTCTTGGAATTAACATCATCGTTGGATTAAAGGTTCTTGGCGGACTCCTCTTATTTATTATCCCTGGTATTCGAGCAATGCTGCGTTATAACATGGTGCACATGTTTGTTTTTGATGAAAATACTGGCGTTAAAGATTCTGTCGGCAAGAGCAAAGAGCTTGCCAAAGATCACCTTATTGAAATCTTTGGCATGACATTTGCTGCTGGTATTATTCCAATTGTCGGTGGCCTTATGCAAATTGGCGGACAATCGGTAATGTATCCGCAGCTTCGCCAACTAAAATCTACGCCGAGCCAAAAACCGCACGTACACTGGCTCAACTATCTTGCGTTCGTTATCTTTAGTGTCATATTTGGATTTATTGCACTTCTTGTCGTCGGCCTTAGCATAGCAACTAGTTCCCGCTAAAAACTAAAACCTCCCCAATTGGGGAGGTTTTAGCATTGTATGTAAACTCAATTACTTTTTCTTTTTTGATGTAGTCTTTTTCTTTGAACCCTTTGTACTTACTGTGACTTTCGATGGTGCCGAAACACGCCGTGTTGGTGGCTTAATTGCAAACTGCTCACCCGCAAACACAAGTGAATACAGGTTAATACCAACGAGACCACCAACCAGTGGACCAACAAAATACTCCGTGCCCCAAGACTGGATACCAAGTGCAACAGCCGGGTTCAGCACACCATTAGCGATAGCAGATGACACAAAAATACCAAGGATTAATGAGCCACCGATTGTTGCAGCCTTCTTACCACCCTCAAAACCCTGATAAACTGCAGCTGCTAAGCCAAAGGTAAAGATCAACGTACCGATCATTTCGGCAACAAAAATACGCCAATCGTAGCTCTTGCTACCGATGCTTGGAATTGTACTATCGATAAAATAGGTATAGAGCTTCCAGGCAAAGATTGCACCGATAAACTGCGCAACAATATACAAGATGCCTTTTAGCGTACCGATTTTTTTAACAGACCATAGTCCAAAGGTGACAGCTGGGTTGATATGAGAACCAGACGTTGCACCAATCACCAAAACCATGATTGCTAGCGTTAAACCAGCGGCAATAGCCACAAAATATGGAATACCAATAGCCGATTTACTTACTGATAAAACAACGAACGTCAAAGTGAACGTCCCTAAAAGCTCCGCGATGAGTGGCGCAAGCCTTTTACGAGTCAATAACATGAAACTCCCTCCGTTAATTTGTACTGTCTCAAGCGTAATACAGGGGTAACCAAAAAGCAATAAACCATAGCGCAAATTACAGCGTTACGTACTTACTTTGGCGCCGACATTCGTAGGACCAGACGCTGAGTGCCATCAGTCAGGGCCATAAGTGTTGCCACAGTCCCCATTACCCGAGCCATAACAAAACGTTGCCGATCAACTTCTTGCTCAGGACGCGGCAGTAATTTGCTAGCCATTTGCATTGAGCGCCATAAATCGTAACCAAAAGCCTGGACTCCAAACTCCTCAGCAAATCGATTAGACGACAAGGTTGTATTAGGTACCAAGTTAACAACGATGAGACACTCCTCGTGATCCCCCTTAAGTGTTGCCACACTTTTTGGTGCGCGCTTCTCCAGTACGTCAATAATTTCTTCACGACCTCGGAAGTATTCATCGCTACGTCCATTAACAACCACCGCGGCTCCCATAACACGCAAATAGGTATCTCTATCGAATTGATCCCCTAGCAGTTGTTTGACGACACGTTTATGATCATCTACTAGCGACGGCTCTGTCATAGTAGCAAGAATTGTATCCATACCGTCAATTGCACCACAACCCACAGTCGATTTACCTTCACTATGTTCATCACGGTGACCACCTGGCGCAAAGCCCAAACGCACGTAATTATCAATCATAGAGTCCGCATCAGTCAAAAATGTACCTCGTGTTAAATCGTCCTTATCAACTCCCAGACGGTACGCCAGAGCAGCACCAGGCGCACCGCCAGGCACTTGTGGGCCAAGGTCCTCTTCATTGAGCTCCGGGTCATGACGACCGTCGATACAACGAGTTTTTGCCCCTTCACGAACTGGAACATAAAAATCATTAAGACGATCGACTGCATCATTTAGTATGTCATCACTGACTCGGCCCTTCTCAACTAACTGAACCTTTGACACATTACCTGGCCACTTTAAAACACTCAGCAACCCGTTATCAATAACCATAGACCGTTCTGCGTCTTCAGATATAACACCACCAGAAGTATCGAAATCCCCAACATCTAATGTTGGCTCACTCGGGCTAAGTATTGTTGGATCAGCTTCAATTTCTTGGCGTGGTGCCATAGTATATTATCTCCTGCAGAATCTGTTATTTTTCTAAAACCAGGGGTTGATTATAAGAGCATACCGTAATTAATGCAATATTTTGTGAGGAATATCACAGAGATGCGAGCATACAGGACTTATAATCCAGGATAGTATGACTAATGGAGTATCACCAACCAAAGAAGGCATAGAAGCCCTAAGCATTAGCATAGATAGGGATCCTAGTTTTCATGCTAGAGTTACAGAAGATATCCAGATAAAGAACCCAGAGCTATTCAAATTCTTACAAACCAGGGTGCGACAATTGTTCGGTGAGAATACTGATGCTGCCAGAAGCAGCATTGCGCTGGTTGCGGAAATAAACTGGTTAACTGATCACCAACAGTTCTCGCGCGATATGGAGCGTACGCTCGGGCTACGCACAGAGACTACAGATGAAGATTGAGCCCTTGTGGCCTTAACGAATGAGTATCTGTTTGTTTCCGTAGAAAGGTAAGACGTTTTGAGTATTAGAGTTAGCGGCGTTTACGACGATTTTTGAGCTCTGCGACTTTTAGGCGCACACTGGTGCGGTCGAGCATGGTCTGGGCGTGTGCCAACGAAATCTGATCTTTGGCATCTTTCAATAGATTCTTAGCTTCTTCATGGGCTTTTTTAGCTTCTTGCTCACTGATTTCTTCTGGTGCGTCAGCTTCGTCAACTAAAACTCGTACGGTGTTATCGGCAATTTCAATTACGCCACCATTGGTTGCATATATATCCATAAAATCATCTGGGTCACCAGCTTTTACGCGCACCTTGATGACCCCAGTAGAAGCTATACTAACAAGTGGCGAATGATACTCAAACACCGCAATCTGACCCTGCGGAGTTGGCAGGAGTACCTCGTGTACATCGTTTGATGACTTTGTACCACTGAGCGTTACAAGCTGAAATTTAAGCATCTTGCGATCCCAGATTTACAATTCCGGCCATAATATCAAGCGTCGCTGCCGCACCAAGGTTAGTCATCAGTAGTTTAGCTTCAGCGAATGCCTCCGGAAGTAAGAATGCTTTTTCAACCGCACTATCAGGCTGCATACCAACTGCATCAAAATCAAATGATATGTGTCTTGGGTGGGGAGTTATTCCGTCTGGACTAGCAAATATTGACATGGCTATTTAACCTCTGTAATCGTGCCCTTCATATAGAATGCAGATTCTGGTTTATCGTCGTGCTTACCGTCTAAGATTTCACGGAAGCCAGCAATAGTATCTTTAAGCGAAACATACTTGCCAGGGTTACCAGTAAACACCTCTGCCACATGGAAT
Organism: uncultured Gammaproteobacteria bacterium; assembly: GCA_964424615.1. Lineage (GTDB taxonomy): Bacteria > Patescibacteriota > Patescibacteriia > UBA1558 > GWA2-36-10 > CALMZN01. The sequence goes on from CAYRIU010000014.1 coordinate 4,987, forward strand.
GGTTGTGTCAAGAAACGTTGAATACGGCGAGCACGGGCAACCGTTTGCTTATCTTCATCACTGAGCTCTTCCATGCCCAAAATTGCAATGATATCTTGCAAATCTTTGTAGCGCTGTAAAACTTTTTGCACACCACGAGCCACATCATAGTGCTCTTGGCCCACAATCTCTGGATCCAAAATGATTGAGCTGGAGTCTAGTGGATCAACAGCTGGATAAAGACCAAGCTCTGAAAGACTACGAGATAATACGACAGTAGAGTCTAAGTGTCCAAAAGTAGTAGCTGGAGCTGGATCAGTCAAGTCATCGGCAGGCACATAGACAGCTTGCACAGATGTGATGGATCCTTTATTTGTAGAAGTAATACGCTCTTGTAGCTCTCCCATCTCAGTAGCTAAGGTTGGTTGATAACCTACGGCTGAAGGCATGCGACCCAACAAGGCTGATACCTCTGAGCCAGCTTGAGTAAAACGGAAAATATTATCAATAAATAAAAGCACGTCTTTATTTTCTACATCACGAAAATATTCAGCCATAGTAAGAGCAGGCAAACCAACTCTCAGTATAGCTCCTGGTGGTTCATTCTTTTAACTAAAAACCATGATAGTATTTTTCAATACTCCAGAATTTTTCATCTCATGATAAAGATCATTACCTTCACGAGTACGCTCTCCTACTCCAGCAAAGACTGAAAAGCCACCGTGCTCAGCAGCAATGTTTCTGATCAATTCCTGAATAACAACTGTCTTACCGACACCAGCACCACCAAACAAACCTACTTTTCCACCTTTGATAAATGGACAAATCAAATCAATAACTTTGATACCAGTTTCAAATATCTCTGTCTTAGTAGACTGATCGACAAATTTTGGAGCTGATCTATGGATCGGCCAAACATCTTTGGTAGCTATTTCTTTTTGACCATCTACTGCCTGACCCAAAACATTGAACATGCGACCAAGTGTCTCTTTACCAACTGGCACAGAAATAGGCTGGGCTGTATCTACTGCCTCCATATCTCTGGCCAAGCCATCAGTAGAACTCATAGCTACAGTCCTCACTAGATGATCGCCCAAATGTTTTTGGACTTCCAAAACTAACTTCTCGCCATTTAGATCGACTTCTAAGGCTTGATTCAATTCTGGCAATTTTTTCTCAAAGTAAACATCGACTACAGCGCCAATGATTTGTTTGATTTTTCCTTTATTCTGCATATTATTATTTATTTATAAATATACTTATTGTAAAGCTGCACTACCAGCAGCAATCTCCGCAATCTCAGCCGTGATGCTAGCTTGACGGGCTTGATTGTAGGCTAAAGTCAAAGACTCGATCATATCGCCAGCCGCATCAGAAGCATTGCGCATCGCAAACATACGAGCAGAATGTTCGCTAGCCTCACTCTCTAAAACTGCTTGATAAATTTGGATCTCTACCAAACGTGGCAAAAAAGCATCCAAAATATTTTTCATACTTGGTTCAAAAATAAAATCTGAAAAACTATCAACGTCTATATCTTGGACATCTTCTTTTTTCTCATGGACAATATGAGCCAATCTTTCATCTATTTTTGGGACTATGGGCAAAAGCTGCATGACATGTGGCACCTGTCTCAAAGAAGAGACAAAATCAGTATAAGCTACAAAAACTTTATCATACTTTTTGTCCAAAAAATTTTTCACCACCAAGTGAGACATAGCGACAATTTTTTCAGAACTGACAGTAATATCATCTTTGGGAAAATCAGCTACAATATTGAGATGCCTACGTCTTGCCTCTGTCCTACCCTTGAGACCCATGGTGATGACCTCTGTATCTACTCTTTCTGGATGATGAATATTGATAGACTGTACCACTTTATTGACCAGCTGAGCATTGAAGCTACCACATAAGCCACGATTGGTACTGATCAAAATAATACCAACTTTTTTAACTTTTTTGGGCTCTTGGAAAAATGGATGATGTTCAGCGTTTAATTTTTTGACCAAATGCAAAACAGTATTCCAAGCAAGATCAGAGTAAGTCCTAGTAGCCAAAACCCTAGTCACTGCCTTACGCATCTTGGCAGCCGCAACCAACTCCATAGCGCGAGTAATCTTTTTGGTATTACGGACTGAGTGTATTCTTCTTTTTATGTCACGAGTAGCTGGCATAAATTATTGTATTTCAACTTCTACTACTTGTTTGATAATATTTTGTAATTCTACTTCTCTTTCTTCACTCAAAACACCAGTGTTTTCAATATCAGCTAACATATCTTTGGCACTAGCATCCAAGGTAGCGTACAATTTCTTTTCTATATCACTAATTTTTTCTACTGGTACATTATCCAAATAACCATTGGTCACAGCGTACAAAATAGCTACCTGCTTGGCTTGAGGTATGGGTTGATACTGACCTTGTTTCAAAATTTCAGTCACTCGCATACCACGGTTGATTTGCTGCTTGGTAGCTTCATCGAGGTCTGAACCAAACTGAGCAAAAGCCTCTAGCTCTCTAAACTGAGCTAAATCTAGTTTTAATTTACCAGCAACTTTTTTCATGGCTTTGATCTGAGCAGCAGAACCTACACGAGAAACTGAAAGACCAGAGTTCAGAGCTGGACGCACACCTTTGTAAAATAAATCCGTTTCTAAAAATATCTGACCATCAGTGATGGATATAACATTGGTAGGAATATAAGCAGAGATATCACCAGCCTGAGTTTCGATGATAGGTAAAGCTGTCAATGATCCGCCACCAAATTCTTGAGACATTTTGGCTGCTCTCTCTAACAAACGAGAGTGCAAATAAAATACATCGCCAGGATAAGCCTCACGTCCTGGTGGACGTCTGAGTAGCAATGATATCTGTCTATAAGCCACAGCGTGTTTGGATAAATCATCATAAATTACCAACACATCTTTGCCTTGATCCATAAAATATTCTCCCATGGCACAGCCGGCATAGGGTGCAATATAAGCCAAAGAAGCTGACTGAGAGGCGCCAGCCAAAACTACAGTGGTATATTCCATGGCTCCAGTCTCTTCTAGTTTGGCTACAATTTTAGCAATTTTTGATTCCTTTTGGTTGATAGCTACATAAATACAAATAACATCTTTACCTTTTTGGTTGATAATAGCATCAATAGCTAGCGCTGTTTTACCAGTTTGTCTATCACCAATAATCAACTCTCTTTGACCCTTACCAATAGGAATGATGGAATCAATGATTTTGATACCAGTCTTTAATGGCTGAGTGACTGATTGACGAGTGATAACGCCAGGGGCTATCTTTTCTATTGGATAAAAAGTTTTAGTTTTGATTGGACCTTTGCCATCGACTGGCTCACCAAGAGGATTAACCACTCTGCCAGTGACTTGCTCACCGACTGGTACCTGTAATATTTTTTTGGTTGAACTTACTTTGTCACCTTCTTGTATCTTGCCACAATCACCCAAGATAATAGCACCAATGACCTGCTCTTCTAGGTTTAAGACTACACCAGATACTTTAGTACCGTCTTGGGCAGTAATTTCAATCATCTCTGAAGCCATTACAGTAGATAAACCAGAAATCTTGGCAATACCATCACCAACTTCTAGCACTTCGCCATAAGTTTCTTCTACAGCCTTGGGTTTCCAAGAGGCTAATTTTTTTTCCAAACTTTTTACCAAATGATCATTAGACATATGATTAGCTATTATATTAATTTATTCACTTAAATATTGTTTCAAATTTTCTAATTGTTTTTTGAGAGTCAGATCTAGGACTTTATCTGCATATCTGATCTTGACTCCGCCAATCAAATCCTCGGCTTCTGTGTGATGCAAAATAGCTTCACGACCAGTTTTTTTGTGTACCAATGATTTGATAGCAGCTTGCTCACTAGTAGTCAATGCATATCTAGACAACACCTCAACTGCCACTTGTTTTTTATGAGCATACAAAATATTTTTAGTCTCAGCCAATACAACTTCAAGCAAGTGCACTTGACCCCTCTCTGCCAAAAAATCAAAAATAGCGGATGCTATTTGATCTATTTCTTTTTCACTGCGACCTTGACTCAAGTCCCAGTAAAGCTTGGCTATATTTTGTGCTTGCTGTCGGCTATTCATAACTATACTTTTTTCAACATTGAATCAATATACTTTTTATCAACCTCTTTATGCATTTTATTATCCATCACCAACTTGATAGTCTCTACCACAGTATCAGCTAGTTCGGCCTTGGCCTCCAAAACCATTTCTTCTTGTTGGTTTGTTATCTGTTCTTTGGCTTTGGCGATAAGATGTTTGACTTCTTGCTTAGTTTTTTCGACAATAGCATGTTTTTCATCTTCAGCGTCTTTTTTAGCTTGCATGATTATCTCTGTAGCTTTGGCCTGACTGGCTTGCAAATTTTTTCTAATCTCACGATCTGATTCGGCTAATTTTTTTGTAGATTCCTCAGCATCTTTCAAACCCTGCTCTATTTCTTTGTTGCGTTTTTCCATACTAAACATCAAAGGCTTGATAGCAAAACGCCACAAAATAAAAGCCACGATTGCAAAATTAACAATTTGTGCAAGCATTAATTTCCAATCTACTCCAAATAATTGCAATATTTCCATAAAATAAATTACTTAGTCCTGTGCTCAATATTGGTCTGGGGTGCGGCTCGTCCCGCTGAGCGGGACGAGCCGCCTTTCACCATGAGCACAGTCAAAAAAATCTATTTGATACTGAAAGCAATGATCAAAGCATAAATAGCGATAGCTTCAGCAAAAGCTGAAACCAAAAGCATTGGCACCAAGATCTTACCAGCAGCCTCTGGATTGCGACCGATTGATTCCATAGCTTTGGCACCGATTTTACCGATAGCTAGAGCTGGAGAAAATCCTCCAACAGCGATAGCAATAGCTTTGGCGATTAATGTTAATTCCATATTCTTTTCCTTTCTTTATTTCGGTCGACTGTATTATTTATTTATTTAAAGTCGCCTACTTTAATTAATTAATTGAATTAATGTCCACTACTATGATCAGCTGAGGCAATAGTAAAATATACTACTGTCAAAACAGAAAATATCAAAGCTTGAATAACACCTACTAAAATCTCCAAAAACATAAATGGTAATGGCACGCCCCAAGCCACCATAGCAGTGATCGAGGCTAATAACACTTCACCAGCAAAAACATTACCAAAAAGACGGAAGGACAAGGATGCCACTTTGGCTATCTCACTAATAATTTCAATCAAACCAACAAAAAAATTAATAGGATTGACTAAGACTATGGTTGGTTCATGTTTTATTTTTTTGGGGATTTCCAAAAGTGCTTTGATATTTATAAACTTATTAAAATAATTCCAACCACCAACGGTCACCACACCAAAAATATTTGCAGCGATTACAGCCAATAGGCCTAAAGCTAAAGTGGTATTTAAGTCAGCTGTACCACCACGCAAAAGTGGTAGGTGATTAAAAGTGATAGAGCCAACGCCAGGTAGCATGCCCAGCCAATTATTGATCAAGACAAACAAAAAAATAGAAAAAGCAATTGGAAAAACCTTTCTACTTTTTTCTCGATCATTGGTCACCATATCAATCATGCCTAGAGCTCCCTCTATCACTATTTCTATAAAGCTCTGAAACTTACCTGGGATTCTAGAATTTTTGGCTCGAATAACCAATGACAAAATGACAATCACGATCACAGCCAACCAAGAGCTAATCAATGAATTAGTCACTGGAAAATTATGAATATTAAAAAGCGGCTCGGCAAAAAGTGTATGCTCATGCTCAGAGCTTGCTGTGTGATTTTGCTCAAGCTCTTGATGATTTGCCAAACCGTTCTCAGCGTCAGCTGAAACAATATTGTTTTCTTGATTATTCTCTATTGGATTGTTTATTTGACTCATTTTCTTTTTTCTCTTCTTTGCTTCTGTCCAGCATAGCCATATACTTGATACCCACTCTAGCCAAACCGATACAGGAAACCACAAAGGCTAAACCCGTTAGACCAAAAAAATATAAACTACCAGTATTTTGCTTATTATCTAGATAACGACCCAAATACAGAGCCCCAATTACTGGCACTGCAATCCAGCCAGTACTTTCGGCAAAAACCCTCAGACTAAAAGACATCCAATAATTCTTATCTTTGTCAGACCAAGGCTTATTTGTATTGTCCATGCCTTTCTAGAAAATAATAAAAAGTGCGGCTATATTTTAGCTTATTTTTTATAAATTGGCAATAGTAATATTTTTTCACTATAGATTGCATAATTAGGCCTTTTTAGCCTATAATAATCTATATGCTAACCCACCATGAATTGGATTTTTTAAAATCCTTACAACAAAAAAAAGATCGCGAAAAAGCCCAATGTTTTGTGATTGATAATCCCAAAGTCATAGCTGAGCATACTCAATCCCAATATTTCCAAAAACTATACGTCACGGAAGAAGCCAGTATCAAATACAAAGAATATTGGAAAAATACTGACTATACTATTATTAGTCATAGTGAATTAAAAAAGATATCACCTAGCACTACCCCTCAAGGCTCTGTCGCTATTTTCCAATTTTTACCAGTACCAAAATTTGACTACCAAAACGATACTATCCTACTACTAGAGGGCATCCAGGACCCAGGCAATGTCGGCACCATCTTGCGTACTGCTGATTGGTTTGGTATTCAAAATATATTTTTGAACTCAGAATGTGCTGATGTTTATAATCCCAAAACCATAGCTAGTAGCATGGGCTCAATTTTTAATATTCATTTTTACCAAAATCAAGATCTAGTACAGCTAGCTCATGACCTTAAAAACAATCAATACAAAATCATTGCTAGCGATAGTCACGGTAAAGATACAGAATTAATCAAGGGTAAAAAAGCTATTATCATCGGTAGTGAAGCTAGAGGTATCTCAAAAGAGCTCTCTGAACTTGCTGATCAGCATTATAAAATATCAGGACGCGGTCAAGCTGAATCGCTAAATGCTGCTGTAGCTGCCAGCATCATCATGCATCAAATTAAAAAATAACTAAAAAAATATGAGTCCAGAAAAATTAACTGAAACTCCTCAATCAGCTGATCAGCTACTTGATCAACTAGGAGCTCTAGATAAAAATAGTCCTGACTATGAGCAAACAAGAAATGCCATCAATGAGCAACTCCAAAAAATAGCCGATGACCCAAAAAAAACTATCGAAACTCTCAATCTGCAAGCTGAAGCAAAATTATCTGCAGTTGACAAATATCAAGCTGATAAAAAACGCCAAGCTTTGGATGACCAAAATGCTGTCAACCAACTACTGGATGAAATCAAAGCCGAACCTACTACTACATCAAGCAATATAGAAAAGCCAGTCGATTCTAGTCAAAATGACTTATATATAGGAGAGTATTTAAACAAACTCAACTCTACTGCCGAGTCTGTCAAAAAAGCTATTAGAAGTTTTAACTGGCGATCACTCAAACAGCTGTCCAAAGCAGAAAAAGAATCACTCTGCGAGCAAATCGATAATATTGTAAGCAACGCATCATACAATCTAGCCGATGCTCAAGCAAACAATATAGATGATCTTAGCATCAGTCGTCTAACCAATGACGCTAGATACCAGATCCAAAAACTTGCTGACGATAGACACATCAAAATTCCTTTTGAATACTAAAAACTAAAAAACATCCCGCACTGCGGGATGTTTTTTTATTACTATTCTAATCTTGGTCTAGCTACTTCTTCTATCTCTATATCTCCGCCTTGACCAGAAACTTTTAAAATATCTTTATCTAGTTTTTTAAATTCCCGACTAGAAATATCATAGGTATTAGCTACGGTGCTCAGCTGGGTACCCAGTTTTTTATGATACTCGGCATAAGCAGCCATATGTTTTTGTAATTTCTCTACATTACTTCTGATTTCTTTGGCAGACTCCTCTATTTGCAAAGCTTTGAGGCCCTGCAAGACAGTCTGTAAATAGGCCGCAAAAGTGGTTGGTGATACTATGATTACTTTCTTTTCATTGAAAGCATAGTCAATCAAGCTACGAGTATTTACTTTGACTGCCCCGACTTCATTGATCAGTAAATCATAATAAATACCTTCGGCTGGAATATACATAAAAGCAAAATCTAAAGTATGCTCCTGAGGACGTATATATTTTGATGTCTCATCAATACGCTTTTTCAGATCATTTTTAAAATCTTTTTCTAAAGCTTCTTTTTTTTCTTTATCAGCTTCGTTGATGATGCGACGATAATTTTCTAGAGAAAACTTAGCATCCACTGGCAAAACCTTATCTTTTATTTTTACTACTGCATCTACTGCCTCATTATTTTTGAAGCGATATTGCATCTGATAAGACTGCGGTGGCAAAATATTACTCAAAATCAATTCTAAACTAGCCTCACCCAGAGAACCTCGATTTTTAGAATTAGTCAAAACTTTTTCTAGATTTTGTAATTGATCAGTGAAGCCAACTACTTGTTTATTGGTCTCTTCCAATTTCAAGAGCTTCTCCGTCATATCTTTGGAGATACGAGAGGTCTCCATAAACTGATCTTGCAACATCTTGGCGGACTGATGTGTAGTAGAATCAATCTTGTCACCTAGCTGTTTAGTCAAATCAGAAATCTGTGATTGCAAAAGCATAAGTGATTTGTCATCACTTGGTTTTTTATTTTGGAGCAATAAATAAATTACTACTACAAGACCGAGAATTAAAAGTATAAGTAAAAATGTGTCCATTTATTTTATATTAAATAATTTTTTGGCATTGTCACCAGTGATTCTGATGACCTCTGATTTTTCTTTGCCCAAAATACTAGCCAACTTATCAGCAACTTGTTCTACATAGAGTGGCTCATTTCTTTTACCTCGATAGGGTACTGGTGACAAATATGGCGCATCTGTTTCTATCAAAATATTTTCCAAGGGCACTTCTCTAGCAATCTGCTCCAAAACACCAGTCTTATCAAAAGTGATAATGCCAGTGATACCTATGTACAGACCCAAATCAACTATTGATTTTGCTTGATCTACATTTCCACCAAAACAATGTACCACTCCCCGTTTTTGACCAGATGTCTTCAATAATTCATAAATATCCTGATAGGCATTTGCTCCATCTTCACCGTTTCTACCATGTACTATTACGGCTAAATTATTTTTTTGAGCTAATTCAATATGCTGTAAAAAAACTTTTCTCTGTTTAGCTTTTATTTCTTCTACAGACTTTGCACCCTTGGCAAAACTCATATCCATGTGATAGTAGTCAAAACCCGTCTCTCCCATGGCTACGATTTGACCGGGATTATCATCTATCAATCTTTGATAAGCTAGCACGTCAAACTCCTCATCAAAAACATGAATAGGATGTAAACCAATAGAGGCATAAAAATTTTTGCCATCAGCAATGTCTGTAGCTTTTTGAGAAGTCTCATAAGCAGCACCAACATTGACTAGCAACATACCAGCCTCACGGCAACGATTCATGACTTGCTCACGATCTAGATCAAAAGCTTTGAAGTTCAAATGTGTGTGTGAATCAAAAAGCATTACATTAAAGATTGAATATTTTTGATGGCTACTGGTATAAAAGGTTCTATGACTATTGTGATATTGCTCACCCAAGCAAAAATAAATGACCCCTGAAAAGAATGTGTGATAGTGTCACTGATAGGAAATCTAGCTAGCAAATATACCAAAGCACTAATTGCTAATACACCGCCCAAAAGACCAACGACTGCACCTAACATTTTATTGATTAGGTCGATAAATGGTATAAAGTGAAAAATTAAATTAATAATTTTTATGACTAAGCTTACTACGATATTTATAGCCAAAAAAATAGCTACAAAGGCTAAAATCCTAGATAGGGCTTCGTTATCTATATTGATGACTTGCATAATCCAAGTACCCACTTGGTACATATAATGCGAGCCAAACCAAATGCCCAAAATGACACCCACAAAACCACCAATGGCACCAACTACACCAGAACGAAAACCCTGCCAAACAAAAATAAATAAAATGATAATTAAAACTGCGTCAAATAAACTCATAATTCTTTATTTTAATCTCAATGTTAAACAAGTAATAAACTATAAAGAGCCAATATAAAAGCCAGGGTAAAAAATACTGCTCCCACAAAACATTTGGATTTAAAAGGATTTTTGTGTAAATCAATAGAGCAAGTATCACATTGATTGGCCACTACTTTATAAAATTGATACCAGGCATAAATAGTGCCTAATGCCAACACGACATTCAACACATACAAAGTTGTTTGTAAATTCATAATATTGTTTATTTTTAATTATTATTTTGTTACTATACTAGCTTTGGCTACAATACCATAAAGTTTATTGAGCTTTTTGGCAAGATCATTTATCTCTTTGCTAGAAGCATTGACTGCTACCACTATCAAACCAGTACAATGCTCGACACAAGTATGCTGTATATTGACACCCAAACGAGCCAATATGATGTGCCCAGCTTCGGTCAGCATCTGATTCATGTCCTTAGCATGTGTCTGCCTGTCCTCCACCAAAATTGTAATTGTTCCTAGTTGTTGCTTTGCTTTCATATTATTTATATAAATTATTGTATATAGTAAAAGCTTGTTTAATAGCTTCAGCTAGACCATACCAACAATATTTATAATCATCCACCTCTGACTCAGCAATCCACAATATATCTGAATTTTCACTTTTATCTTTATTTATCACTTCCTGATCAGAACTAATTAAATTAATAATAGCGCACACTGGCTGATCTAATTTGATGCCGCTAGGTAAATCATAAAAAACCAAATAATCAACTAGAGCTGTTTTCTTAAAATCAGTTACACCAATTTCTTCGTATAGCTCACGAGCCAATGCTATATCTTTTTTTTCATTTATATCAATCCTACCGCCTGGCAAACCATAAAGTCCACTTTTAGCCGATTTTACCAATAGGCATTTATTATCACGAATTAAAATCGCTGCCTGAGAAACCCAAAATTTTTGCATTTCTTTTTTCATTGTTTGTCTACTACAATCACAAACTCCCCTTTTATTTTAGTTTTGTCCTTGTTCAAAGTACTCAAAATCTCTTGAGCTGTACCACGGTAGATTGTCTCAAACTGTTTAGTCAACTCACGGCCTACTATGAGATTTTTTGGACAATCACCTAGCTGCTCTAAGGCCTTGGTGATACGATGCACTGATTCAAAAAATATGACTGGCACTGTTTCTTTCTTGATCATCTCCAGTGCAGTCTGGCGTCCTTTTTTGTGTGGCAAAAACCCCAAGAATATAAAATGATCCATTTGAATGCCAGCTACGCTAATGATAGTAGCCAAAGCCGAAGCGCCTGGCAAAGGTGTGATATTGACAGCTGGAAATTCAGCTAAAACTTTTTGTATCAATTTGCCACCAGGGTCAGAAATACCTGGAGTACCAGCGTCACTGACATAAGCTATGTCATGACCAGCTGAGAGCTCATGGCTAATCTTTTGCCAATCACTATTGGAACTATGCTGTTGCCAAACTAATAATTTTTTTTCTATTTCGTATTTTTGCAAAAGCTTGATGGTCACTCTCTTGTCTTCTGCAACCACAACAGCCACCGATCGCAAAGTATTCAAAGCTCGCAAAGTAATATCTTCTAAATTGCCTATAGGAGTAGCTACAATATAAAGATTGCTCATTGATCTTATTTTCTCTTAGCCATTAAATAATCAAAATATACAGACATCACTGTGGCTACTGGCACAGCCAGTAGTGCGCCAATGACTCCAGCTAGACGACCACCAACCAATATAGATAATATCACCACAATAGGATTGAGACCGGTATTTCTACCCATGACTTTGGGTACTATCAGATTATTTTCCAACTGTTGTATGACTAGATAAAGAATGGCTGTATAGATCGCTTTATTAAGGCCATCAGCCCAGGCAAAAAATACTGCTACGACAGCCGATATCCAAGGTCCCAAAATTGGCACAATTTCCAACAAGCCAGCTAACACGGCTAACAACAAAGCATATTTTACATGTAAAATAGCTAGACCTATATAAACAGCTACAAAAATAATGACAGACAAAATCATCTGCCCACGAAACCATAGTCCTAGACGTTTTTGCATTTTGTCTACCAAGGTAGCAATCTCGCCAGTTTTGTCACCATAAAATATATTGCGAATAAATTTTTTGAAACCTTCCTCTTCTATAATCAGATAAAAAGTAATAACCAAGACCATAAAAAAACTGACAATACCACCAAACACAGAACCGACAAAACTAATAACATTTGAACCAATCTGAGTCAAACTCTGAGCCAATTGAGTAAGCGATGTGCCGCTAGCATTCTGCATGGCTGATGGATTGACCCCTTCTAAGCGATGCAAACTAGACAAGGCGGAATTGATTTTGTCATAAATCTGAGGAAAGGAGCTAGCAATATCCAAAATCTGTTTTCCTATGGGACCAGCTAATAAAATAATCACCATGCTAATGATCGACAAGAAAATCAAAAAGATAATGGAGATACTGAGCACTCTAGGAACTTTAATCTTCTGTAGCCAATCAACCCAAGGATCAAAAGCTGAAGCCAAAACTATGGCTATCAAAAATAAAGCCACAATGTCTCTCACCACAATCAATAAAAAAACCAAGGCTAAGATAAAAATAATCCGCCAAATTGTTCCATTTGAAATGCTAGTGTTTTGTTTTGTCATATTTTTATTTTTACGATTTTAATATTTTTAAAAATTTATTATCTGATTCAAAAGGGCCAATAATAGCTAAATTACTTTTTGACCAATCAATAATTTCCTTGGCCAACATATTGACCTGCTTCACTGTGATTTTATCTAGCTCTGCCAAAGTAGCCTGTCTATCTTTTATTTTTTGATTCCATAATTCTTGTGAAGCCAAAAAGTTCAGATAGCTCGTAGGACTCTCCAGGCGCAAAATCAAACGTCCACGAATATTATCTTTGGCTTTCTGTAGCTCTTCTGCTGTAATACCATCTCTCTTCAGACGATCTAGCTCTTCCTTGATCATGGTCAAAGCTTCATAAATTTTGTCTTTATTCAAACCAGAATGCACTGTAAAAGAGCTAATATCTTCATAGCCACCAACTTCTGCCTTGATAAAATAACACAAACCCATGCGCTCTCTGATGTGCAAAAAAAGGCGTGAGCTCATCGTACCACCCAAAATATTACCCAATAACTGCAAAGCCATAAACCTCTTGTCGGTGCTAGGTATAGTCCTAAATCCGAGTATCAACTGCACTTGTTCTAAATTACGATTAACCAATTTTATTCTTGGTTGACTTTGCAAAAATTTAGAAACTTTTTGTATTTTGTGACGTGGCTTTTTTTTGTCTACTGGAAAATATTTTTTCAATAAAGTCTGAATCTTTGCTTCAGAAAAATTACCAGCGACACCGATCACTGCATTGCCGTGATAATAATGTTTTTGGTAATACTGATACAAACTTTGACGTTTTATATTTTTGATTACCTCACGTGGGCCAGCGATTGGCTTACCCAAAGTAGAGCCCTGAAACAACAAATCCTCAAAAATCTCTTCTATAAAAAAAGATGGATTATCTTCATACATATTGATCTCTTCGACAATCACACCCCGCTCCCGATCCATTTCTTTAGGATCAAATTTAGAATTATGCAACATGTCAGATAGCATATCCATAGCCAATGGCAGATGACTAGCATCAGCAGTGATATAGTATCCAGTGTGCTCTTTGCCAGTAAAAGCATTGTAGTCAGCGCCAATACCATCCAACTCTTTGGATATATCTATGGTATTTGGTCTACTAGGAGTACCTTTGAACATCAAATGCTCCAGAAAATGTGAAACGCCATTGTTGCGTATATTTTCTTGACGACTACCAACTTTATATATCACTTCGAAAGTGATGGCTTGCGTTTCTTTTTTGGGCACCAAAATCAAGACACTGCCATCTGCTCTCACAATTCTCTTAAACATATATAAATTAAAAAAATACTAATTAAATTTTTCTTTAAAATAACTAGCCAATTCTTCTATGGCCACTCTATCTTGTTTCATGCTATCACGATCACGGACAGTCACTTTTTTGTCTTCCAAACTTTCAAAATCAATAGTTACACAATATGGAGTACCTATTTCATCCTGACGACGATAACGCTTGCCTATACTACCAGTCTCATCGTACATGACCACCCATTGTTTTTTCAAATCCATCAATATACCACGAGACAACTCTGACAAATTTTCTTTTTTGGATAGTGGCAACACAGCAATTTTGATTGGGGCTAGATTGTATGGCAGACGCAAAACCACCTCAGTGTCCTTGTTGGACTCAGTGGTAGTACTACGACCACCCTCTATCTCTGTATAGGCTGCACACAAGCAAGCCAACACTGAACGATCAACGCCCAAAGATGGCTCAATGACATGTGGTATAAATTTTTCTTTACTGATAGGATCAGTATATGATAAATCCTGGCCAGAAAATTTTTGATGCTGAGTCAGATCATAGTCAGTGCGATAAGCCAAGCCGAATAATTCTTTTTGCCCAAAAGGATATTTGTATTCAAAATCAATAGTGCGCTTGGAATAAAAGGCTCTATCTTGATCGCTAATCTCATGCTCTACCAAATTCTCTGGTGCTAGACCCAAGAAAAGACACCACTCCTTCATGACTTTTTGCCATTCGACAAAATGCTTTTCCCAATCTGCTGGTTTGATAAAATATTCTATTTCAAATTGTTCAAACTCACGAGTTCTAAAAATAAAATTTTCAGTGGTAATCTCATTGCGAAAAGCCTTACCAATTTGTGCAATACCAAAAGGTAATCTCAGGCGCATGCTCTCCAAAACATTTTTAAAATTGACAAAAATACCACCAGCAGTTTCTGGTCGTAAGTAAGCTACACTAGCACTATCTTCTAGCGGACCCAAAAAAGTCTTAAGCATCAGATTGAATTGACGAGCAGTAGTGAGCTCTCCACCACAATCAGGACACCTCAAACTCTTGTGATCATGAGGTTTGGCTTTGTCATATTCTGGTTTGATACCTTCTTTTTCTAGCAAATGATCTTCACGAAAACGTTTGTGACATGACTTGCAATCAACTAAAGGATCAGAAAAATTTTCTACGTGACCAGATGCCTCCCAGATCTTGGGATTCATGATAATAGCCGAATCCAAGCCAACCATATCTGCTCTAGAAGTCACAAACATTTTCCACCAAGCCTGCTTGATATTATTTTTGAGCTCCACTCCCAATGGGCCGTAATCATAGGCTGCACTCAAACCACCATATATCTCTGAAGATGGATAAATAAAACCACGTTGCTTGGCTAAATTTACTATTTTATCAAAACTGTTATTCTGCTCCATAAATGCTCTTTTTAGTATTAAACAATAAACAAATTATAACTAATTAGACCAAAAAAAACAAGAATTGACTAAACAGCCAATTCTTGTTTTAAAATAAATAAATTATTAATAACCTTCAGCTTGCCTGACAGTAATCTTGTCACCCACATCATAGATTATCACATCACGACGACCTATTTTGCCAGACAATAAAAAGTTAGCCAAGGCATTATCTACTCTCTCCTGTATCAGACGACGCAAAGGACGAGCACCAAACACAGGATCAAAACCAGCAGTAGATAATTCTCTTTGCGCAGCTTCAGTCCACTCAAAATATATACCCTTGGTCTCCAAATTCTTTTTGACACCTTTCATCAATAAGCCAGCAATTTGGAAAATCTCATCTTGAGATAGTGGCTTGAAAACAATGACATTATCAAAACGATTGATAAACTCCGGACTAAAAATTGGACGAATCTCATTTTTAATCAAATTATCTTTGAAAGAATCTATAGTGTTACCTTGAGTAATCTGATCTTGTATATATGAGGTGCCAGCATTAGAAGTAGCTACCAAAATCAAATTCGTAAAATCTACTGTCGTGCCCAGCGCATCGGTCAGACGACCATCTTCCATGACTTGCAAGAAAATATTCAACACTTCTTTGTCGGCCTTTTCTATTTCATCAAGAAGTAAAAGGGCAAAAGGCTGCTGCCTAACCATCTCCGTCAATAATCCGGTAGTACCATTTTCAGCTGAACCTATCAATCTAGGTAAACTAGCTTGAGACTGATATTCTGACATATCTAGACGGATCATATTTTTTTCACTACCAAAATATTTTTCCGCTACTGTTTTGGCTAACTCTGTTTTACCTACACCAGTCGGACCCAAAAATAATAAATTTACAATTGGACGTTTCTTGTCCCTGAGCTCAGCCCTAGCCCTTCGCAAAGCAGCACCGACAGCAGTCACTGCTTCATTTTGACCAATGATGCGCTCATGCAACTCGGCTTCAATGTTCATCAATTTTGTAGACTCTTGCACTGAAACCTGAGTCAAAGGTATGTTAGTTTTTTTGCTCACTAGTGTTGCCACATCTTCACCCCGCACCAATCTATCAGCTCTCCTAGTATGACCCACCATAATGCCAACTTCATCCATCATGTCGATAGCTTTTTTGGGTAAATAACTATCTGGTATATAGCGACTGGACAATTCAAAAATTCTTTCAATTGCCTCATAGGTAAAATACACTTTGTTTTTATTTTCTACATAGCCAACATGAGCTTCTAGAATCTGAATAGTTTGATTTTTATCTGGCTCATTGATAGTAATTTTTTTCAAAACCTGACCCAGATCGGTTTTTTCTATACGCTCAACATAGCTTTTGTTGGTACTAGTCGCAATTACTATCACACCTGACTTACGGATTTCGGCTGCCAATACTTCAGACAAATCAATACCTTCATTGCCCTGACTAGAGATACCAATGATATTGTGTATATTATCAATAAATAAAATAATATTGCCAGAAATTGCTACTTCATTGATGATGGCCAAAAGCCTCTCCTCTAGCACTCCTCCTCCCGTAGCCCCGGAAATCAGCAAAGGTATGGAAATACTGACCAAACGCTTGTCTTGAAAAAGCTCTGGCACTTCTTCAGCCATCATGATATTGGCCAAACCATCTACTATATTAGTCTTACCTACCCCTGAATACCCTACCAAAATAACACTAGATTGGTTGCTCTCTATGGTCTGGATAATATCAGCAATCTCTCTATCTCTACCGACACAGAGTGTCAGACGACCTCTTTTGGCTTGCTCAGTCAAATCTTCAGAAAAAGCATCCAGTATAGGAGTAGCTATAGCTGTATATGCTCTATTGATGTGTGTAGTTTTCAAACGTGAACGTGAGCGATACAATTTATAATTATTATAAATACTACGGTTGATATCTAGCCAAGCTGTAACATTATCAATTTTATTTTCATCAATATTAAAATCATAAAAGAAATTCCTGATAGCCTGCGATGACAGGACTAAACCATAAAACAAATCTACTTCTGCAATGCGCCTATCCCGACGCCTATGCATATGCACATAAGCTTGCAATAAAGTATTCTTTAACTCATCAGTAATATTCTCATTGTGCTCAATATTAGCACTGAGCTCTGGTAATTTTTCGTCAATAATATTTTGTAAATTTTCACTACCCAAGCCCAAGCGAGCCAAAACCAACCTAATATCCTTGTCACCCAACAAAATAAAAAGTAAATGCCAAGCACTGACTGGAAATATTTTGCGATGTCTAGCATAAAGCCATGCCTTGTCCAGCATCTCAG
Source organism: uncultured Gammaproteobacteria bacterium (assembly GCA_964424615.1). GTDB lineage: Bacteria > Patescibacteriota > Patescibacteriia > UBA1558 > GWA2-36-10 > CALMZN01. The sequence continues at coordinate 22,683 of CAYRIU010000014.1, forward strand.
CTGTTTCCCTATTCAAAGAATCGGCAATATTATGTTGGACAAAAGTATTTTTATCCAAAAGTAAGGCCCTTTTTTTCTTTTCGACTAATACTGGAGCAGTCAAACGATAATAAAAATACATCACCAATGCAACCAAAATCCAAAACCAAAAATTTTGCTGACTAGATGTCACTAATATTTTGAACCAATGCAAAGGATCACCTTGGACACTCTTCCACATCAGATACAAAAAATACATTGTCAGCAAACTGACTCCCACCAAAAAAATATTTATAATCAGATTGATAGTTTGTTTCAGCTCACGGACAAAAATATGTAGATAGTCGATAGGGTAATCCCAATATATCAAATCATTATCAGAAAAATAAAAATAACGATGCCCAAAACAAGTTGAGCATTTTTTACCATTGATATGACCTTGGCCCTGACAAGCTTCACAATTTTGAAAAACTACTTCAGCCATAAAGCAGGTAAATTATAAGTAATACCCCAAACTACAGCTACTGGTAGCAACAGCCAAAATATAAGTGTTACTAAATAAAAAATTGCCATAGCTATAAAAATAAAACCCTTGTATACAATCAAAACCAAGCGCATAAAAAAACTAATAATCCTGCCCTGCTTGTCGTACTGAGCAAACATGGGTTTGAAAAGATTTTTTAGCAACAAACTAAAGCCAGTAAAACGATCTGCTTCTATGAGACCATTAGCAAAATATTCTAAAGCATTGCGCAATCCAGCACCATACCACCACACTGGAAAATAAAAAATTTCCGCAATATAATCTAGGATTAATAGCTTGCTAGCTTGTGTTAGTATATTCTTAGACATTAACTATATTATAACATTTTTTTATCCAACAAACAAAAAACCCGCCAAAGG
>CAYRIU010000015.1:0-40413 GCA_964424615.1 uncultured Gammaproteobacteria bacterium
ATGAAATACATCGCTCTCTTACGCGGTATCAATGTTGGTAAAAACAAGCGCATTGACATGAAAGACTTACGCTTGTTTTTTGAAAACTTAGGCTACACAGAAGTCTCTAGCTATATCAATTCTGGTAATATTATTTTTACTAGTAAAAAGAAAGTCAGTACCCCAAAGATTGAGACAGCTCTAGCCAAAGAATTTGGTAGTCCTATAGCTATCTTGATCAAGACAGAGCAGGAGATGAAAAGAGTAGCCAAAGCCATCCCAGCTCAGTGGCAAAATGATACTAGTCAGAGGACTGATGTAGCTTATCTATTTGCTGACATTGATCACAAAAGTATCATCTCTGAGCTACCCATGAAGATGGAGTATGTCGATGTGCGCTATGTCAAAGGTGCTTTGATTTTCCATATATTACGTAAAAATTATAGCAAGAGTTGTTTGAATAAATTGATTGCTCATAAGCTGTACAAATCTATGACTCTCCGCAATGTCAATACAGCTAGATACTTAGCTAATATATAATTCATTTATTATAAATTTTATGACCACGGAAAAAAGAAAAGTTTTTTTAAACACAGTGTTGTGGGGTATCGTTTTATGGCTCATTGGCTATGTCTTGGGCTTTATTTTTTTTGCTTTGGTACCCAAAGAGCAGATTGGTTATTATGTGATGCCCTTGGGTATTTTGATTACTTTATGGGTTTTGTTCAAAAGGATCAAAAGAGAACGCTTCACTTGCTACATTGGTCTGGGTGTGATCTGGACCATCTTGGCTGTCACGCTAGATTATATTTTTTTGGTCAAGATGCTTCACGCTAGTGACTACTACCAGTGGGATGTCTATCTGTATTATGCTTTGACACTACTCTTGCCACCATTGGTCGGGTGGAGAAAATTTTTGAAAAAAAATTGATTTTGGTGTAGGATAAAATAATAAAAGTGCTTTCTGGGTTTTTGATGCTAAATATTTATCAACACACCCTATGACTCACAGAGAAGCTCAAGAATTTTATGATCGCTATATAGAGCTCAAGGTCAATCATGGTTTCAAAGCCAGGGCCATGGGCATGTATTGTGAACCTATCAAGATGAACAAGCCTATGGATCCTGATGTTGCTAGTGAGCTGGATTTTATAGCCAAGAGTTTTACAGAGAGCAATTCTTTGCATCTTTTGAGTACCAAACAGCTGAGACTACTAGCCAATGATGAGAGACTAGGACAGAGAGTTTCGGAGATGCTTGGTCGTTTGAATGTGTAGTTGTCAAATTAATATATTTTATAATTTTGTATGAGTGTCAGTAAATTTTTTATGGGTAGAGCTATTGGTTTTTTTATTGTTTTAGTTTTGGTTTTGATTTATGTAGTTTTTATTAAAAAAGAACCAGCTAATAATCATAATAATAATCCAGAGCAAGTTTTTTGTACTATGGAGGCCAAAGAGTGTCCTGATGGCTCCTATGTCGGTCGCAGTGGTCCAAATTGTGAATTTGCTCCTTGTCCATCTTTTATCAAGCCAGCTACTTGGCGAGATCTGACTGATGCTCAGCAGAAGATAGTTTTTAGCTATCCTATAGACTTGGGTCAAAAATATATCAGCCCAGAGGAGTGGCCACCCAAGCTTTCAGTCAGTCAGGCGGATTTTGTTTGTCAGGCTACAGCAGAGACTAGTAGTCAGGCTAGTAGAGTGAGTGAGCGTCAGATCAATGGTCAGACCTACTGTATCAGTGCCGAGAGTGAGGGAGCAGCTGGCACTACTTATACCTCCTATATCTATACTACTCAGAGAGCTGGTAGACTGATCAGTTTGGCTTTTACTTTGCGCTATCCGCAGTGTCTCAACTATGACAATCCTGAGCAGACAGCTTGTATAGATGAGAGGCAAAATTTTGATATAGATGGCTTGCTGGATCAGATGATGAGCAGTGTCAGAGATTTGTAAATAGCTATGCCACTAGATTATAAAAAATATTTAGGCCAAAAAATTACCGTCACTATTGATAGACCACTTGGCTCTAGACATCCTGACTATAGAGATATTATCTATCCTATCAATTATGGCTATCTGACAGGTACCAAAGCCGAGGATGGTGAGGAGATCGATGCCTATGTTTTGGGAGTTGATCATCCTTTGCAGCTATTTATCGGGCGATGTATTGCCGTCATTCACCGGTTAGATGATCAGGAAGACAAGCTAGTCGTAGCTCCAGAGTGTATGTATTTTAGTGATGAAAAAATAAAAGAGTTAGTTAATTTCCAAGAAAAATATTTTAAGTCGGAGATTATTAGGTAATATTTTATATTTTGTATATCGATAAACTTCTCGTATATATATTAGAGGAGTTTTTTTCTTGACAAAAAAATTAGTAAGGAATAATATATATTTTTTCTCCCCGGTATGATTGTCACGGAAAGAGCCGAAAGGAGTCAAAATGTTCCATTCAGAATTCAGAGGCAAGCACTGCGTACTTCAGCGGGATGTCACCTGCGGGGATGAGATTCATTTCTCGTCTGGTGACGAGTTCATCATGACCGGCAACGTCAAGTTGTCCATCCACAACAAGATTGGCCGCGTCATCATCGAGGTCGGCATCATCCCTTCGAAGCAGAAGCACGATCCCAAGGCGGAGATCTTCGTGGATGCCCACGACATCTTCGTATACAGCTGACTCTGAACACATCGTTCGGGCTATCACAGCCTGAGCAAAAAGCCGCTTTGGAGGCATGGTCCTTGGGGCGGCTTTTTCTTTTTCCTTTATTTTTTTTATTTTAAGTGCTAAACTATAATCTCAATAAATTATTAACTTAATCATTATTTTTATGGAAAATTTGGAAGAAAACAAAGTAGCCGAAGTAGCTGAAGTAGAGCCAGTTGTAGCCGCTATCACTCCGGAGTCACCAGAGGATAAAAAGGTGAAAAAATTACAGAAAAAAGCTATTGTCATTGTAGCCATAGTGATCGTCTTGGGAGTGCTAGCCTATTTGGGCCGTGGTTTATTTATTGCTGCTACAGTCAATGGTAATCCAATCAGTCGTTTGGCTTTGGTGCAGAGATTAGAGCAAGAGGCTGGCAAAGATTTATTGGACGCTTTGATAGTAGAAAAATTGATTCAAAATGAAGCTAAAAGTCAAAATATAATGGTCAGTGATGCAGATATCACTGATGCCATAGACAAGATAGAGCAACAGGTGACTGCCCAGGGCGGTACTTTTGAAGAAGCTCTAGCTCAGCAGGGTTTGACTATGGATATTTTGAAAAAGCAGATTTTGCTACAAAAACAAGTAGAAAAATTATTAGCTGACAAGGTTGCTGTGACAGATGAAGAGGTTGCTCAATACATTACAGACACCAAGATGACAGTGCCAGCTGGCCAAGAAGCTATGGTTAATGAGCAGGTCAGGAGTGATTTGACCAACCAAAAGCTCAATACTGAAGCCCCTGGCTATATCAGTGAATTAAAATCCCAGGCCAAGATTAAATATTTTGTAAATTATTAGTATCTCTTGACAAAATATTTATTTTATGATAATTTCCTAATTGCCCAAGCAGTAGTGGGGAAGTCCACACTCAGGGGTGTGTAGGCTAGACGCTGGACTACCCATACATAGACAGTTAGGGTGTGCCTCTCCAGAGGCATAGATCTCCCTCAGCGGAGTATCGTTCCTATGTCGCCATGGGACTCCATGCTAGGTCTGCACGGGGCGTGTTCTCGCGAATGCGCCCCTCTTTTTTTATCCAAATTGTAAATCTTTTATTTTGTTTGGGTTTTGATAGCTTTATTTTTTCCATATTTGGTGCTAAAATCAAGCCAAAAGATAATCTATGTCTATAGATTTGAAAAAAATCAACAAAGTATATTTAGCTGGTATTGGTGGCATTGGTTTGTCAGCTTTGGCTTATTATTTTCTGCAGACCAACAAAAAAGTCATCGGCTCTGATATAGCCAAATCCGAAGTGACCAAGCGACTAGAAGCCAAAGGTGTTTTGATAAGCTACAAACAAAAAGCTGGCAATATAACCAAAGATATTGATTTATTTCTTTATACTTCAGCTTTGCCACTGGATCATCCGGAGTTTGTCAAAGCTAGGAAGCTTAAAATCCCAGTTTTGAGCTATTTTGAGTTTATTGGCTATCTGAGCAAGCAACACAAGACTATTGCTATTGCCGGCACCAACGGCAAGACCACTACCACAGCTATGCTGGGATTGATCATGGAAAAAGCCGGTCTAGATCCGACAGTCATTGTTGGTAGTCTAGTACCACAGTGGGGGAGCAATTTTCGCTTTGGTAAGTCCGAATGGCTAGTAGTAGAGGCCTGTGAGTGGCAAGCTCATATGCTGGAGATCAACCCACAGATGATAGTCTTGAGCAATGTCGCTGAGGATCATATGGATTTTTTCAAAGATCTAGATGACATCAAGCATCATTTTCAAGAGTTTGTAAATAAATTGCCAGAGGGCGGCAAATTTTTTAAGAACATAGATGATCAAAATAGTGTCAAAATCAATTTTGGTGGGCAGACTATCAGCTACGGTCAAAATACTATTGCGGATTATTCTTTTGCCCAAGGTGCCCTCAAAGAAGCTGAACAAGTATTTGCAGTCAAGAAAAAAAATAAAAAATTTGCCGAGTTTAATTTAGTCATTCCTGGCTTGTACAATATTTATAATGCTATAGCAGCCATAGCAGTCGCTGATCAGATTGGTATCAATCAGCACCAGATTTGGAATGCTTTGCACGAATTCAATAGCACTTGGCGCAGATTTGAAAGGGTGGGTACCTGGAAAAATAATATTGTCATATCTGATTATGCTCATCATCCTGATGCTATCAATGGTTTGTTGCGAGCGACCAAGGATTTTTATCCTGAGCAAAAGATCATTGCTATTTTCCAGCCCCATCATCACAATCGTACCAAAAATCTACTACAGGAGTTTGCTAGTAGTTTTGATTTAGCTGATCAGGTCATCATCACTGACATCTATCAAGTACGCGGTCGTGAAGACAAAATGCATGACCAAGTATCTAGTGCTGATATCATCAAGCTGATGAAACATGAACACAAATATTATTGTCCTCAGTTTTCTGATGTGAAGCAGACTTTGCGTGATATTGGCCCCACAGATAGTATTTTACTTTTTATTGGCGCTGGTGATATAGATAATTTAGCGCGGGAAATGGTGAAATAACATATGAATATATAAAAATATATGAAACTAAAAATTACACCTGAAAACATTGTATTTGATTACTCATTTTATTCTGTAATCATACCTAACTCAAAAGAAATAAGTTACAACTTATCATCAGAAACCACCAATGATGATATTGGTCTACCACCAAAAATGGTTATTTTATCCCAAAAACAAATAATAAAATATAAAGTAAAAATAATTAGTCAATTAATATATTGGCTAGAAGATGCTGTGAACTTCTTAAATTATAGAGCTTACTTCATTTTCCCAAATTGGCGTACAACAATTAGAAGCAAAAGTTTTTCAAGGAATGCCTCTCTGGATAAAATAAAAGAAACTTTGCAATCTTTAAAATCTAATGGTTATGAAGTAACTACAGTGGAAGCGGAGCTACAAAAAATTATTAGTACTGGACTAGATAAAAAATTGCAAGAGGGCACAACACAATGGAGAAAAGATAAACTTAAATTATTTAGGAACGTCATTTTGGTGACTTTAGGTATTTTTGCAATTTTTTATTTTCAAGGAGATTTTAACAGGGATGATAAATTTATAATAGTGCCAATATTTGTTTTTGGGATAATCCTGCTGGTTGGTTTAATTGTTATTTTTGGCAGAAACAAAAATATTTTATGGAAATTACTTTTGGGTGTTATATTACTTTTAATACTTGGGAAAATTATTGATATATTTTATACAAAATAATAAATAACTTTTCTTCGAGCGAACGCCAGCCTCGCTGGCTAGGCGGGCAGAGAGTCGAGAAGTTCTCGACTACGCTCGAACAAATAATATATGCAAATACAAGAACAAGTTTTATTAAAAGATTATACAACTTTCAAAATTGGTGGCCCAGCTGATTATTTTGTTTTGGCTCAGAGTTTGCATGATGTAGAGGAGGCTATTGCTATTGCCCAAGAAAAAAATTTACCAATTTTAGCTTTGGGTGGCGGAAGCAATCTTTTATTGACTGACGCTGGCTTTCGAGGCTTGGTCATCAAGCTAGATTTACAAAAATTTGATATCCAAGGCGCAGAGATAGTAGTTGGCGCTGGAGTTTTGGTTGCTTATTTGTTAAATAAATCCCTAGAAAATGGTTTGACTGGTTTGGAGTTTTTGGCTGGTATACCTGGTACAGTGGGGGGAGCTATTCGTGGTAATGCTGGCACCTATGGAGTGGCAATGTCCGATGTAGTGACAGAAATCACTTATCTAGACCAAAATTATCAGCTACAGACTTGCCAGCAGAAGGCATGTCAGTTTGCTTATCGTCATAGTATTTTCAAAGAAATGCCGGCTATTATTATCGAAGCTAGATTAAAACTGCAGTCTGGTGATGTAGAAGCTGCCAGAAAAATCGTCAGGGAGCGTTTGCAATATAGACAGGATACTCAGCCCAATGAGCCTTCGGCTGGCTGTATTTTCAAAAATATTGAGTTCAAAGAAGTAGATATTGCTGATTTGAAGCAACGTGGCTTGGATATAGATCAGTTTGTCAAGTATCAAAAAATCCCCACAGCATATCTGATAGAAAAAGCTGGACTCAAGGGCTATACCATGGGAGGGGTCCGGGTTTCTGAAAAACATGCTAATTATCTTATAAACGTTGATCAAGCTACAGCTGAGCAAGTAATCATGCTTATTAGCTTTATCAAGCAGCAGATTCGGGATAAGTACGGCATTCAGCTACACGAAGAAGTGCAATTTATTTCTTAGTATTTTGGCTAATATTAGCCAATAAATAGGTATTTTGAGGGCAGTAATTTGATATTTGTCAATTTATATCATATTATTATTGACAAATTGAAAAAAATCTGTATAATATACGTGCGTTTATTAAAGTAATTATTAATATAAGTTTTCTAAACTTTGAAAGAAATAAACACCTTGCCATCAAGGTAGGGAAATTTTCTTTTTTTATTAAATGTCAGAAGCTAGAGTTAGTAAAAAAGGTTTTATAGAAGTTGTCGGTGAGGTCAATGAATTGTTGCCCAACGCCAATTTCAAAGTCACTCTCGAAAATGGTCACGAAATATTGGCTCATCTTTCTGGGAAAATGAGAATGTTTAAAATCAAGATTTTGCCCGGTGACAAAGTTGTAGTAGAGATGAGTCCTTATGATTTGACTAAAGGACGTATCACTTATCGTCAATAATTTTATATTAAAATTTTAATAAAGTAATAAAATATTAGGATGAAAGTCCGAGCTTCAGTAAAAAAAATTTGTAAAGATTGTAAAATTATCCGACGTGATGGTCGGGTAGTTTGTATTTGTAAGAATCCCAAGCATAAACAAAGACAGGGATAATTTAACAATTATTATTTCATAAAGATGGCAAGAATTTCGGGAGTAAACCTTCCAAACGAAAAAAGAATAGAAGTCGCCTTGACCTCCGTTTACGGTATCGGTTTGGCATCTTCCAACAAAATATTAAAAATGTTGAAGATTGATCCAAATATTAGGGTAAAAGATTTGTCAGAAGAGCAAGTCAATACTTTAAGACAGGTGATTGAAAAAGATTATCGTGTAGAAGGTGAGTTGCGTCGTGAAAAAATGACCAACATCAAGCGTTTGAAAGAAATCAAATGTTATCGTGGCACTAGACATACCAAAGGTTTGCCAGTCCGCGGTCAACGTACTAAGTCAAACAACCGTACTATCAGAGGCAACAAGCGTGTGACTATGGGTAGTGGTCGTGTCGCAGCCGCTCAAAAGACCTAATTATAAATTATGAAAGCTGTAAAATCTAAAAAAAAGGTAAAGAAAGTTGTCAAAAAGGGCCAGGCTCACATCCAGGCTACTTACAACAACACTATCATCACTTTGACTGATCAGCAGGGCAATGTCTTGGCTTGGTCTTCAGCTGGTGCCAATGGATTCAAAGGTGCCAAGAAGTCTACACCTTATGCCGCTGGTATTATTGTAAGAAACGCTGTAGAAAAAACCAAAGATTTTGGTTTGACTGATGTAGAAGTTTTTGTCAAAGGAGTAGGCGCTGGTCGTGAAGCTGCTATTCGTTCATTGCATAGCAGTGGTATCAATGTCTCCTCAATTAAAGATATGACGCCAATTCCACACAATGGTTGCCGTCCTAAGAAACCTAGACGTGTATAAAAAGTTATGGCAAGAAATTTAAAACCTAGACATAAAGCAAGTCGCCGTTTTGGTGAGAATGTGGCTGATACACAGAAATCACCATTGACCAAGAGGAATTATCCTGCTGGTGTACATGGACCAAAGAAATCATTCAAAAAGGTCAGTGAATACGGTAAACAGTTGATGGAAAAGCAAAAAGCCAAAGCCATTTATGGTTTGTTGGAAAAACAATTTGTCTTGACTTTCAACCGTGCCAAAAAAATGACCGGTGATGTCAACCACAATTTATTGGTTTTGCTAGAGACTCGTTTGGACAATGCTATTTTCAGAGCTGGTCTAGCACCAACTAGACGTTTGGCTAGACAGCTAGTCACTCATGGTCATTTTACTGTCAATGGAGTCAAGGTGAATATTCCTTCATTTGTAGTCAAGCCAGGAGAAGTCATCAAAGTCAAAGAAAATAAATTAGCCAAAGGCTACTGGAAGACAGTTTCCGAAAAGATCGAGAAAGTAGAAACTGCTGGTTGGTTGTCATTGGACAAAAAGACTTTGGCTGTGACTATCAATAGTCAGCCAAATGCCAACGATTTACCAAAGAATATCTCTACCAGTTTGATCGTTGACTTTTATTCACGTTAATAAACTAATTGCTTTAGAAATAAAAATTTATTTATAAAAACATGAATAAGATTAGCTTACCAGAAGAAATTAGCGTCATCGATAAAAAAAATAATCATTACCAAGTGGTTATTGAGCCTTGCTATCCAGGCTATGGCGTGACCATTGGTAATGCTTTGCGTCGTGTAATGTTATCTTCATTGCCAGGCGCAGCTGTTACCTCTTTTAAGATAGAGGGTGTACAACATGAGTTTGACACTGTTCCTCACGTCAAAGAAGATCTAGTCGAGATCATGTTGAACTTGAAAAAATTGAGATTGAAGCTCTTTAGTGATGAACCGGTAGTATTGAATATAGAAGCCAAGGGTGAAAAAGTAGTAACTGCCAAGGATATCAAGAAAAATTCTGATGTCGAGATTATGAATGAAGACTTGGTTATTGCTACTATGACTGACAAGTCAGCCAAACTAAATATGGAAATTACAGTTGAACGTGGTATTGGCTATGTAGCTGTCGAACAAAATGATGAAAAAGCTAAATTGCCAATCGGCACTGTAGCTACTGATGCTAATTTTTCACCAGCTATGAATGTTGGCTTTAATATTGAATATGTTCGTGTGGGTGAAATGACCAATTATGAAAAATTGATCATGGATGTATTGACTGATGGTACTATGGATGCTCGTGAAGCTGTTTCTCAGGCTAGCGTGATATTACGCGATCATTTTAGTCATCTAGTCAATAACGATTCTACTCCTGCTGCAGTAGCTGAAGAGACTGTCGAAGATACTGAAGAAGAAGAGGAACCAGTCAAGAAAAAAACTACCAAGAAAAAGACTAAGTAATCAAAACAATGAGACACCGAAAAAATATCAGTAAATTGAGCAGAACTAGCGCTGCACGCAAAGCTTTATTAGAAAATTTGGCTACTTCTATTATTTTGTACGAAAAAGTGATTACCACAGAAGCCAAAGCCAAAGCTGTGCGTCCATTTGTCGAGCGTTTGATCACTAGAGGTAAGGTCAAATCAATTCATAATAAACAGATTTTGAGTGGTATTTTGCCTGATAAAAAAGCTGTTCAAAAGGTTTTAGATGTCTTGGGTCCAAAATATAAGGATCGCAAAGGCGGATATTGTCGTATCATTAAGATTTCTCCTCGTTCAGGCGATGGAGCACTATTAGCCCAAATTGAATTAGTATAAAAATATGGAAAGAAAAGTTCACAATATTGATGCTACTGGCAAAGTAGCCGGTCGTCTAGCCTCTCAGGTAGCCAAGATTCTCATGGGCAAAAATAATGTAGATTATGTTGCCAATCAAGAGAGTGGTGATATAGTAGAAATTACTAATATTGGCGCTATTAAGTTTACTGGTAATAAATTGAATGACAAAGTTTATTATAGCCACAGTCAATATCCAGGTAATCTAAAAACTACTTTATTAAAAGATATGTTGGCTCAAGATCCAGCTAAAGCTTTTAATAAAATATTATACAGCATGTTACCAAAAAATAGACTACGTGCCAAAATGCTTAAACGCCTAATTATCAAATAATATTATGACAGAAGAAACCAAGTCAAAGTCTATAGCCTTTTCTATTGGTCGCCGCAAATCATCTATTGCTAGAGTAAGGATTTTATCAATAAAAGGCACTGATCTAGTCATCACCATAAACAATAAAGATTACAAAGTTTATTTACCATATTTTGAATGGCAACAGAATCTTTTGTCACCATTGAAAGTCACTGGTCATGACAAGATACATATTTCTGTCATGGTTAAAGGCGGTGGTGTCAAAGGGCAGGTGGATGCTATCAAGCATGGCATTGCCAAAGCTTTGTTAAAGCTTGATGACAATTATCGCGCGGCTTTGAGAAAGGAAGGACTACTTACTCGTGATTCTCGTGTCAAGGAAAGAAAAAAGCCAGGCTTGAAAAAAGCCCGCCGCGCCCCACAATGGAGCAAGCGTTAAAATATTATACTATTTATTCAAAAACCCCTTATTTTTATGGGGTTTTTGCTTATTTTAGCTATTTTCAAAGCTTTACTTATTTGTTATAATTAGCGCATGAATACTGCCCAAAAAATAACTGCCAACACTAGTTGGTATCTACTGGCTTTGACTGTCCAAAAGTTTCTTTCTTTTGCTTATTTTATTATTTTGGCTCGTTTTTTGGAGCCTGCCAACTATGGTCAATATCAGTTATCTATCAATTTTGCTTTGATGTTGTCAGTGATAGCTGACTTGGGCTTGTCATCAGTATTGATTAGGGAAACCGCCAAAAAAATTATAGATCCAGAAAAGCTTTTTAAGCAGGTGTTTTCTTTGAAAATTATTTTAGGTCTGCTGACATTATTGGTGATTTTTTTGGGTAATATATTTCTTTATGCTCACAATCCAGTACAGCCCCTGATCTATGTGACTGCCTTGGTAGTGATCATTGATAGCTTTACTTTGTTGTTTTATGGTTTTATACGCGGTCAACAAAATTTACGCTACGAATCAATTGGTACTATTATTTTTCAGTTTATTATTTTGATACTCGGTTTGGCCTTGATGCAATTTAGTAGAAATCCACTATATTTTGTATTGGTTATTTTATTTGCTAGTTTGTTTAATTTTTTATATTCCCTGATTTTATTACAAAAAAAATATCATCTTAAACTAACATGGTATTTTGAAAAATCTTTAGCCAAAAGTATTTTTATTATTGCTTGGCCTTTTGCCTTATCGGCAATTTTTGCCAAAATTTATGCTTATATTGATGGCGTTATTTTAGAATATTTGCATGGTGCAGCTAGTCTGGGTGTTTATAGTGTCGCCTATAAAATTACTTTTGCTTTTCAGTTTATACCACTCGCTTTTGTGGCAGCTTTGTATCCCGCCTTTGCTAATTATTGGCAAAACGATAAAGTGCAATTAGAAAAAACTTTATTAAGGGCTATTAATTATTTGGCTTATATTTCTTTACCTATTGCAGCTGGCATTATAGCTTTGGCTCCTTTTATTGTCAGTGATTTGTATGACAATAATTACAACAATGCCATTACACCATTGCAGATTTTGGTAGTGAGTTTGCCATTCTTATTTATGAACTTTGCTTTGTCTTATTTTTTGAATGCTACAGATAGACAGAAAATCAATACTTGGAACTTGGGATTAGTCATGTTGCTTAATATTATTTTGAATTTTATATTTATACCTCGCTGGTCAGCTTGGGGTGCTAGTTTAGCATCCAGTATTAGTACTGTTGTTTTATTTAGTTTGAATTTAATAGCAGTTTATAAAGTAGTTGTTATTAGTTGGAAAAATTGGCTACCTTTGGCTAGGGCTATCTTAGCGGCTGTATTGATGGCTGTTTTAGTAGCTTTGTTGGCTAATTTTTTGAATATTTGGTTAGATATTATTTTTGGTAGTTTGGTATATTTTATTTTGTTGGTTATTTTTAGAAATTTGAAGATAGAGGATTATCGTTATCTTAGATCGGCTTTGAAAAGAAATTGATCATGAAAAAAGTTTTATTACTCACTCATGAATATTATCCTTTTGCTGGCGGCGTAGCTCGTTATTGTTATAATTTATTCAAAAATTTTGCAGAAGATAGGTACATAGTGATGACAGATTGTCCTCTTGTGCATAGCGAGGGTAATAAAATACACAAAAAATTATTAACTCCTTTGTTATGGCCACATTGGTTATTTGGTCTTTGGTCTGTCATGAGAGTAGTCAAAAAAAATAATATTGAAATAATTTTTACTCCTAATATTTTACCCCTTGGTTCTATTACTTATTTTATCAAAAAAATATTTGGTATTCCCTATATTATTTCTTTGCATGGCTTGGATATCAATCTAGCTTTAGAGCACAAGGCATCTTGGACTAAGAAAATTTTGATAAACTCTACACAAGTCATTTGCAATACAAAATATACAGCCAACTTGATAAAGGATTTTGTGCCAGCTGAAAAGGTGAATGTAATATATCCTAGTGTAGATATTAGCGCAGAGCATTTGGATGTAGATAAAATAAAAATTTTAAAACAAAAATATAATATTACCGATGAAACTGTTATTTTGACTGTTGGACGTTTGGTAGCTCGCAAAGGACAAGCTAGAGTGATAGAAGCTCTGAAAAATTTATCTGATTTGCAGGTAAAGTATTTTATTATCGGCGATGGTCCAGACAAAGATTTACTATCAAGACAAATACATGAGGCACATTTAGAAAATAAAGTTTTTTTGTTAGACCGTATCACTGATGATGAAGTAAAATATTTTTATAAATTAGCAGATATTTTTGCCATGCCACACCAGTCTATTGGTGATGATGTAGAGGGTTTTGGTATAGTATTTTTGGAGGCAGCTACATTTCATTTGCCTATCATTGCTGGCTCTGGTGGAGGAGTGCAGGAGATTTTTACTGGCCATGACGACGTGATATATGCTGATGATCCTTTGGCTTTATCCCAGGCATTAAAAGAGCTAATTGATGATAAAGAAAAAAGATTGCAATTTGGTCAACAAGCTTATTTGTGTAGTCAATATTTTCAGCAAATAGCTCAAGATAATATAAAATTATTAGCAAAAATTTTAAGTTAAAAATATGACTCAGTATGATGTAATTATGTTTGGTATGTCCAATTATTCAGAATGGGACAAAGGAGTATCAAATAGAAACTATCATGTTTTGAAAGAATTATTGAATAAACCAGAAGTCAACAAAATTCTTTATATTGATTATCTGCCTTTGACCTGGAAGAGGGCCTTGCGTATTTTGAAGGAGGATATTTTTGGTAATCAAAAAAATGCCTCAGTAGTCAAACGTGCGGCGACTTTCAAAGTATCCAAAATTTCTGATAAGTTATATGTTTATTCTGATGTCAAATTTGTTTTTTCGCCATTGATTACTGTTAATAATATCAAAAAAATTGCCTTAAAATTAAATTTTGGAGATTTTATTTTATGGTCTTTTAATCCTTTTATCGCTCCGTATTGGCAAAAATTTGGCTCCAAATTGATTGTTTTTGATGCAGTGGACAATTGGTCAGCACATTCTTCATATACCAAGATGCAAGCTCGTCTAAAAAAAGCTTATGATCTGGTCAAAAATGAAGCTGATATTATATATACTGTTTCCAAAAATTTATTAAACTTTTTTGAAGATCAGGCAAATGTTTATTGGATACCAAATGGCGTAGATTTTATTCACTACAATAAACAATATTCTTTAATCAATAGAGATATTGCCGATATCAAAAAACCAATCATTGGTTATATTGGTATTATCCAAGAAAAAGTAGATTTGGATCTAGTCAATTATTTGGCAGAAAAAAATCCTGACAAATCTATAGTGTTGGTTGGCCCTATTTGGGGTGAGCAGTCTTTGCAAAAGAAAGAATTAAATATCTATAAAAATATATATTTTTTGGGCTACAAATCTTACGAAGAGGCACCGATGTATATACAACAATTTGATATCGGTATAGTCCCGCATCGAGCTAATGAATTTAGTGCCAGCACCAATCCCATGAAAGTTTATGAATATTTGGCTTGTGGTAAGCCGGTAGTTTCTACGGAAAACGTTGGTACTGAAAATATGAGTGAGATTATCAAAGTCGCTACTGGCTATGAGGAGTTTAATAAACTAGTCAATCAAGAGTTAGAAAATACCTCTACCGAGCAAGTGCAAATGAGGCAAGATTTTGCCAAGAAATATTCTTGGTACAATACTGTAGAAAAAATGCTCGACCTAATTAATAAAAAATTATCATAAGTATGAACCATAAAATATCAATAGTTATAGTCAACTGGCGAGTCCGCAAACTATTGGAGGCTTGTTTATTGAGTATTTATGGACAGGCAGATGTAGATCAAGTAGAGGTGATTGTAGTTGACAATGATTCGCAGGATGGTACCACCGAAATGTTGATGGTTCAGTTTCCAATGGTCAGAGTTATTACCTTGGCTGAAAATAAAGGTTTTGCCTATGCTAATAATTTAGGCATCAAGATAGCTACTGGTGATATCATCATGCTACTCAATCCAGACACGGTACTTAACGACAATTTTTTTACCAAATGTTTCCAGTACATGGATAGCAATCCTAACGCAGCCATTGTAGGTCCACTGATATTAAATAATGATTCTAGTATTCAGGCTTCAGTGAGACGTTTTCCAGACTGGCGTTCGCAGCTACTTATTTTATTGAAAATGAAAAATATAATACCACAGCAAAAGTGGTTGGCTAATTATTTAATTCCCAATTTTGATTATGGTACTATTGCAGAAGTAGATCAGATCATGGGAGCTGCCATGATTATACCACGTAGTACTTTTGATAAGATTGGCCTGTTGGACCAAAAATATTTTATCTGGTTTGAAGAAGTAGATTTTTGTCAAAGAGCCAAAAAACATGGTTTGAGTATAAAATTTGTACCAAATTTTTCTTTGAAGCATTATGGCGGTGCTAGCTTTGAGCAAGCACCAACAGTAGCTAAGCAGTTAATGTTTAATCGCAGTATGATGCGTTATTTTATAAAACATAAACCATTTTGGCAGGTAGTGATCTTGTCCCTAGCTTTGCCAATCAATTTATTATTAACCGCTTTGTATGGTGTCTATCTGCGCCTTAGAACGCAATAAACCTTTTTATTTTTGGATAGTTGCTTTATTATTTTTAGAGCTATTGTCATTTTTGGCTTGGGCGTATACACCATTGGCTATCATTTTTTTGTTTGTTTTAGGTTTGGCTTTGATTTGGTGCTATAGACATGATAGGCAATATCTTATTTTTTTGCCATTGGTGGAGCTTTTTTGGGGAGGCATGGGACGTAGTATACAGTATGATTTTTTTAGTTTACGTTGGCTAGTATTTATAGTGACTATTGGTTTTTTTCTGCTGAGCAATATAAAAAATTTACCTAGTTTAAAGATTGTTAAAAATAAAACACCTAGATATTTATTTTTAGCTTATTTTAGCTTATTAGCATTTTTGATTATTTTAGCGGCGATCAATCATCATCCTTGGCGCAATATTTTTTTGGACGCGAATGCTTATTTTTACTTTTTATATTTACCTATTTGGTTAGAATATTATGAGACTCAGACATTCAAAAAATTAGTGAAAATATTGCTAGCTAGTTCTTTGATATTGGCCATCAAAACCATCATCACTTTTTGTATATTTACTCAGAGCAATTTTGAGCTTATTACTTATTATAAATGGATTAGAGATACCAGAACTGGTGAGATTACCAAATTAGACAATGGATTTTTTAGAATTTTTTTCCAAGCCCAGATATATTTATTAGTAGCTTGGTTTATTACTTTTGATCAGGCTATCAAAAATCATCTAGATAAAAGAAAATTTTTTTATTTATTGATATTATCCAGTGCTCTGTACATATCACTTTCTAGAAGTTTGTGGTTAGGATTGTTATTGGGGATTATAGTTTTATTTATTTTTAATAAAGCTAAATTACAAGCAATTAAATATTTATTTTTATTAGGTATAGCTAGCTATGCTTTGGTAGTTTTATTATTTAATTTTCCTCACTATCATCAGTGGAATTTATTCAATAATCGTAGTGTCGATAGTCAAGAGGCAGCACTGGCAACTAGGACTATTTTATTACCAGTGATGCTAGATAGTATTAGTCGTGAGCCGGTCATTGGCTACGGTTTTGGTAAAGAGCTTACTTTTTTTAGTCAGGATCCGCGTAGCAAAAATGCATCAAATCCCACTGGAGAGAGGACTACTTTTTCTTTTGAGTGGGGATGGCTGGATTTTATGCTCAAAGGAGGGCTATTATTGGCTATATTTTTCGTTTATAGCTTGTTTTATATTATTAAGGGTACTTATGCTATAATAAAACTTGAGCCCGTATTTACACCGTATTTGGCTATTTTTTCAAGCCTAGCATTGATACATGTATTTACTCCTTATTTGAATCATCCTTTGGGTTTAGGTTTATTAGTCTTGGGTATTATAAATATTCAATCTCATGTCTAAAATAGGTGAAAAAAATATCACAGTGACAGTTTGCCTGCTCACTTGGAATGGTGAAAAGTATTTGCCAGCTTTTTTGAATAGTTTATTAGAGCAGACTTTTACGAATTGGGAACTACTTGTTTTGGATAATGCCTCTATTGATAAATCGGTCGCCATTGTCAACGAATATTATCCGCCAGCCAAGATTATTCGTCAAAAACAAAATCAAGGTTTTGCCAAGGGTAATAACTTATTGATCAAATGGTCAAAATCGGACTATGTTTTAGTGGTCAATCAAGATGTAGTGTTAGCCAAAGATTATATACAAACTTTGGTAGATTTTTTGGAAAAACATCAGCAGGTAGCCAGTGCAGCTGGTGCTCTATACTATTGGGATTTTGAGAATCACATCATGACTGACAGAGTGGATTCTTTTGGCTTGAAGATAGATCGTCGTCGAGCAGTGGTAGATTGGCTACAAGGACAAGAGGGTGTCAGTATAGAGACTCAGGAAGTATTTGGTTTATCAGGAGCGGTAGTGATGTATAGACGCAAAGCTCTAGAGTCTGTCAAATATCCTACTCACGGTGATGACTTTGAATATTTTGATGAAGATTTTTTTGCCTACAAAGAAGATGTGGATTTAGCTTGGAGATTACGTTTGTGGTCTTGGGAAAATTGGTTAGTGACAGAAATAGAGGCTTATCATGATAGGACCATTTCTACTCACAAATCTTCCAAAGATAGACGTTTGCGTGGTTTGGCCAATAAGTTGTCATATCGCAATCATATTTGGATGGTTTATAAAAATTCTTTTGCCAAAGATTTATGGCGTGATTGGCGTTTTATTTTTTGGTATGAGTTTAAAAAATTTATTTATCTGCTTATTTTTGAGAGACAGAGTTTGGCTGCTTGGAAGGATTTTTTCAAATATTATGCCAAAATGTCTAAAAAGAGAAAATATATTTTGACCAATTGTCAGGCTAAACAAGATAGTATAAAAAGATGGTTTTATCTATAGTTATCTTAAATTATAAAACAAAAAATTTAAGTAAAGAATTATTAAAAAATTTACTTGATTTAAAATTGCCATTTGCATACGAGATCATAGTAGTAGACAACGCTTCTTTTGATGGTCTGGATCTAGTAGTCAAAGAGCAATTTCCTATGGTACGTTTTATTCAAAGTGAAAAGAATGGTGGTTTTGCCTACGGTAACAATCTCGGTATTAAACAGGCTACTGGTAAATATGTCATGATCTGCAATCCAGATTTGGCTATACTCACCAAGGCTATTGAAATGATGGTTGATTATATGGAGGCCAATCCAGCAGTAGCTTTGGCAGGGCCACGTCTTATAAATGCTGACAAAAGCATCCAATATTCTTGCACTGATTTTCCAGATTGGCATTTACCCATTTATCGTCGCACTATATTTAGTGAGAGTAAAGCTGGGCAAAAGTGGTTGGATAAATATTTATTGAAAAAATTAGACCATAATAAAAATTTTTTTGTACCAGCGTTGTTTGGGGCTTGTCTGATTATTCGTCGTTCTGTGATTGCTGAAGTTGGTTTGTTGGATGAAAGATTTTTTATGTATATGGAAGATTTGGATTGGTCTAGACGTTTCTGGGAAAAAGGTTTTAAAGTTGCTTATATAGGGACAGCTGAGGTGATACATCTTCATCGTAGACAGTCGGCAGCCGATAATCTACCAAAATCAATCATGAGTCGTTCAGCCAGATACCACATTACTAGCTTTATCAAGTATTTATTGAAATATAGGGGTCAGGATGTGCCAAAAGTAGGCTAAAATAGTTTATTTCCTTGCTATTTTGGCTTAATTTAGCTAAAATAATTTTATCAATTATTATAAATATATCACTATGGAGTTGAAAAACGACATCAACGATGAAGAGCAGCAACGTCTTAGAAAGCTTGGTATTTTTGCTGATAAAAAAATAGAGACTTATCCTAGTATTAGCCAGCAATATATTAGCGTAGCTGATTATTTGAAAAATAATAAAGCTTGGCTCAAGTCAAATAAAACCATCAAAATGGCTGGACGTATCAGATCCATCAGATTGCAGGGTGGTTCATGCTTTTTGCGTTTTAGTGATCACACAGGCTCCCTGCAGGCTTTTGTGAGAAAAGATCGTCTGGGTGATGAGGATTATCAATTATTCAAAGATGGGGTAGATTCTGGCGATATTTTGGAGTTCGTGGGTTCTGCTTTTGTCACCAAGACAAAAGAGCCAACGCTTTTAGTCAAAAAATTTAGATTATTGAGTAAAGCCTTATTACCTATACCAGATGAATATTATGGCTTGAAGGATACAGATATTAGATTTAGACGTCGCTACCTTGACCTATTGACCAATCCCAATACCAAAAAGATATTTCTTTTACGTAGTGAGGTGATAAAGTTTGCGAGACGCTATTTTGAAGATGCTGGTTTTATAGAAGTTGATACACCTATTTTGCAGTCAGTAGCAGGAGGCGCAGCAGCTACTCCTTTTGTGACTCATCACAAAAGTTTGGATATAGATATGTATTTGCGAGTGGCTCCAGAGCTTTATCTCAAACGCTTAATCATCGGTGGTTATGATAAAGTTTTTGAAATAGCTCGTTGTTTTCGTAATGAAGGAATAGATCATCAGCACAATCCAGAATTTACTCAGCTCGAAGCTTACTGGTCTTATCAGGACTATCAAGGTTTGATGAAGTGGATGGAAACATTTTATGCCAAAATGGTAAAGAGTATCAACAAAGGCTATATCATTAAAAATGGTGAGGATAAAATAAGCTTTAAACCACCCTTCAAAGTATTGGATTTTAGGCAGGCCTTGGAAAAAGAAATGCATATTGATCTAGAAAAGACTAGTACAGAGCAGCTTATCTCTTTAGGTAAAAAAGCTGGCTTGTCTATGGATAACAACTGGGGTAGAGGTAAGGTCTTGGATGAGCTGTACAAAAAATTTGTACGCAAAAATATTATTCAACCCACCTTTATTATTCATCATCCCTTGGAGCTTTCGCCACTGGCCAAGCGCATGCCAAAGCAACCAAATTATGTCGAGCGTTTCCAATTGGTAGTCAAAGGTGCAGAGTTGTGCAATGCTTTTTCCGAGCTCAATGACCCAATGGATCAAGAGCAGAGATTCAAGGAGCAATCAGCCTTGAAAGACAAGGGTGACGACGAAGCATTTGAGGCTGATGCAGACTTTGTGGAAGCCTTGAAATATGGCTTGCCACCTACTGCCGGCTTGGGTTTTGGTATTGATAGATTAGTTATGATTTTGGGTGATGTAGATAACATCAAAGAGGTTATCATGTTTCCGACCATGCGCCCTAAAAAAGATTAAATAAAACACTATGTTAGATCCAAAGTTTATAAAAGAAAATAGGGAAAAAGTAGAAGCCAATATCAAGAGTAGAGGATCCAAAGTAAATATTAATAGACTTTTGGAGCTTTATGATCAGCGCAATACTGAGATGGCTGATTTGGAGCAAAAGAGAAATACTAGAAATAAAAATTCCAAGACCAAACCTACCCCAGAAATTATTGCTCAAATGAAAACTTTGGGCGAAGAAATAAATACCATGGAGATGGATCTTAAGGTTTTGGAGGATGAGCTGAATGACCTATTGTATCAAGTGCCAAATATGAATTGGGTAGATACTCCTATTGGCGCCTCTGATCAAGACAACAAAATCATACGCACAGTTGGTGAGATGCCAGAGTTTGATTTTATGACTTTAGATCACGTAGCCTTGGGTCAGGAGCTTGATTTGATAGATGCTGAGAAGGGGGCTGAGTTATCAGGAGCTCGTTTTTGGTATCTCAAAAATGAGCTGGTAGATCTGGAAATGGCTTTGATTAATTTTGCTTGGAAAAAATTACGCCAAGCTGGCTTCAAGCCAATGGCTGTACCACACTTGGTCAGAGAAAAAGCTATGTTTGGTACTGGATTTTTTCCAGCTGAGATGAATGAAATATACAAAGTTAATCCTGGTGAAGATGATTTATTTTTGATTGGTACAGCTGAGGTGCCATTGATCAATTATCACGCTGACGATGTTTTAGATTTGCACCAGCCAAAAAAATATTTTGCTTTGACACCAGCCTATAGGCGAGAGGCTGGTAGCTATGGCAAGGATACCAAAGGTATATTACGTGGTCATCAATTTGATAAAATAGAAATGGTGATTTTCTGTGAGCCAGAACAATCAGAAAATATGCATCAGGAGATTCTAGCACTAGAAGAAGATATCTACAAAGCTTTGGGTTTACCGTATCATGTAGTCAATATTTGTACTGGTGACTTGGGACCTGTAGCTGCCAAAAAATATGACTTGGAAGCTTGGATGCCAGGACAAAATCAATACAGAGAGATCACATCTTGTTCTAATACCACTGACTACCAAGCCAGACGTCTCAATATCAAATATCATAAAGATGGTAAAAAAGATTTTTGTTATACACTCAATGGCACTGTGATGGCCTTGGGTCGTACTATGATTGCCATCATGGAAAACTATCAAACTAGAGATGGTAGTATCAGGGTTCCAGAAGTATTACAGGAATATTTAGATTTTAAAGAAATAAAAAAATAAATGTCTTTGACATTCATAGAAATAAATGGCCGTAATTTGCAACACAATTTACGGCAATTTAAAAATATAGGACCACAATCAGAGTTGTGGCCAGTGATCAAGAGCAATGCCTATGGCCATGGCCTTAAGGAGGTATTGCCTTTGCTTGATCTTAGTAGTGAGGTTTCTGGTGTGGCTTGTGTCAATTTAGACGAAGCTTTGCAAATAGCTGATTTGACTACCAAAAAAATCATGGTGCTAAGCTATTTTGATTTTGATGAAAATAAGCTTACATCAGCTTTGGATAAAAAAATTATATTGCCAATTTATAGCCAAGAGTCGATGCAATATTTGTCAGATCTTACTCAGCGACTTTCTAAAAGTATAGAGGTTATGGTCAAAATAGATAGTGGCACTAATCGCTTGGGTTTCAAGATGGAGGATGATGATTTGGTGTCAGCTATCATGTCAGAAAAATATTTTAAAGTAGTCAGTCTATATACTCATCTAGCCGAATCAGAATCCGAAGACTTAGATTTTACATATCAACAATTAGATCATTTAGCGTATTATCAAAAAAAATATCCACTAGTAAAATTTCATACGGCTTGTTCAGCGGCAGCCATTGGTGTGCCAGCAGCACGACAAGATATTGTGCGCTTAGGTCTATCTTTGTATGGCTTATGGCCATCGCTAGCCACCAAACAGCGCGGTCAAGCACAAAATATGGATTTGCGACCAGTTTTATCTTTGAAGACCAAAGTTATTCAAATAAAAAAAATTAAAGTTGGAGAAAGTGTTGGCTACAACAGGACTTTTGTAGCCAAAGAAGATTGTCAAATAGCTATTTTACCACTTGGTTATTATGAAGGGCTACCTAGAAGCTTATCAAACAAAGGTTCGGTATTGATAAAAGGAGAGCCGTGTCCAATAGTAGGTAATGTCTGCATGAATCTCACTATGGTGAAATTGCCAGCAAAACCAGATATAAAAGTAGGGGACGAGGTAGTTGTCATAGGGCAAAGTAACAACAGCTATATCTCAGCTGAAGATCAGGCTATAGCCGCACAAACTATCAGCTATGAAATAGTAACTAGACTCAACGCAAGTTTACCTAGAGTCGTTATTTCTTAATATATAATACGACACAAAGTATAAGATAGTATATAAAGAGGATAGAGGATGTCTATAAACATAAAGACAAACAAACCCTGGCAAAAACACTCTAGCTATACACCTCATAAGGTTCATGGCTCTTATTATGATGAACAAATAAAAAACAGACGAAAAAAAATAATTCGTATTATTTATGTAATTATTTTTATTTTGTTGGCTCAGAGTATTTTTCAAGCTCCATTTTTAGCCCTGAGCAACATAGAGCTTAGTGGCAATAGTTTTTATAAGGAGGACGATATCAAACCCTATGTCCAAAATATTTTGAATAAAAGAAGGATACTTATTTTTCAAAATAACAATTTTTTTCTTTTTGATGGTGATGATTTGAAACAGCAGCTTATTACGCAATATAATTTGAGTGATGTAAAAATTACTAAAGTATTTCCAAAAAAAATAAAAATAAATTTTATAGAAAAGACTTCTGAGTTTATTTGGAGAAAAAATGATAATTTATACCTATTGGATGCCAAGGGTCAGTTCAATGGACAAATTAACGCAATAAATGATCAATATATCATTTTGGATGATCATAGGTCATATCAGCCTCAAAACAACGAAAATATCTTTCGTCCTGATGAAATTGATCTCATCCAGGTCATAATAGCCATGTGGAGTGATAAATTATCCAATATGGCCAAAATAAAGGCCATCTCCATAGGCGATGATTGGTCATATTTTGAAATTACCACTAATTTACCATATATAGTCAAAATTAACCCACAAAGCCAGCTTGGTGAACAACTGGAAAATTATTATCAGGTCTTGATAGCGGGGAATATAGTAGGCACAGATATTAACTATATAGACCTGCGTTATGGTGCTAAGGCTTATTTTCAATAGAGGAATAGTATTCAGCTTGCCTTAAGTAGTATTTAGCGCTTTAATTAAGGATAATATGTTATGAGTATAATAACTCTTACACTCAATTTGACATATAGTTTTTCCCTTGATATCATAGATATATGAGCAAAACAAAAAAATACACTCTTCCTCTACTGGAAGAATACTTAGTAAACATCCAAAGTAACAACTACTCTATAGAGACAGTTTATAATTATGAACGTGACTTAAAAACTTTTGAAGATTTTTTGTCGGCAGATATAAAAAAAGATTTTTCAAAATTGGAAAAAAAGGATTTAATCAAATTCAAGGCCTACCTCTCCTCCATTGATAGATTGACTGCCTCCCAAGAGTTGGGTGAGAAAAAATTATCTAGCTATAGTATCAATAGAATTTTGTCAGCCTTGAGATCTTATTTAAAATTTTTGTCTGACATGGACTTTGATTCACCTATCAATGCTGATGCCGTCAAGTTATTAAAAACTGAAAAGAAACACAGCCAAGTGCCCGAGATGTCCGAGCTCATAAAATTGATAGAGGCGCCAGATAGATTTGAAGTCGATCCTTTGGTCAAGCTACGCAATAGAGCTATGCTGGAGACTTTGTTTGCTACTGGTATGCGTATTTCAGAATTGTTGTCACTCAGACGTCATGAGTTGGATGACACTGGTCGTATCTATATCACTGGTAAGGGTAAAAAGCAGCGCTTTGTTTATTTGACCCCGAGAGCTATCCAACATCTCAAAAATTATTTAGCTAAACGTTTGGATGACTCTCCATTTATGTTTGTCCCCTCTCGTGGTAAAAATAATACAAAAAAAAATAAAAGAATATCTACCAACTATTTACAATTCAAAATAAAAAGATACAGAGAATTATTGTTTATTAATATCCCAGTATCGGCCCACTCTTTGAGACATGGTTTTGCAACCTATCTAGCTGAAAATGGAGCCAATCCCGCAGCTATACAGATATTGTTGGGCCACGAGTCCTTGGATACTACTACGCGCTATGTTCATGCTTCTGATAAATACGCAGAAAAAGTTCATACCCAATTTCATCCCCTCAGAAAATAAAATTTTTCCTACTTATCCACATAGCTTACTTGACTGTTTTTATGGGTATGATATTATGTATATACAAGTGAGACATCATGTCGATCTTGCAGAGTACCTATGGTACACCATTCTACTCGCGGCTTTCCTTCGGGAAAGCTTTTCTTTTTGTTTTCAAAACTTTACAACATTCTGAAAAGTGATATGATAAATATACAACCAACAGCCACGACTGTCAGGTTGGAGCAAGTGTGCAGATTCCTGCCCAATCCCCCGGAAATGGGACCAGTTCCCATTGCACTTGCTTGAGACCGCATGCCCCTTGGGTGCGGTCTCTAATTTTTTATACTTAAAACACTCGCTAATTTTAGCGAGTGTTTTTTAGTGTTATTTTTTTAAGGTAAGTAGTTGAGTGGGTCTACTGGCACACCATTGAGACGTATTTCTAGGTGTAGATGTGGTCCAGTGGTCAATGGGCCAGCACCGTGCGTACCTGGCATACCACCAGAATATCCTATGACTTGTCCTTTGGTCACAAATTGCTCATTAGTCACACTGATTTGATTGACGTGACCGTAGACACTTGATAAGCCATCGGCATGCACTATCATAATATAGCTATAACCAGTTTTACCACCATCTTTGGCTTGGGCTACATAGCCAGATTGCACAGCTTTGATAGGAGTGCCTTGAGGAGTGGCAATATCAATAGCTGGGTGCTCAAACACAAAACGATATGGATAATCAGGATCGTGAAAATAGGCTGTCACTCTATGTGATGTGACTGGCCAGATTAATCCTGGTGTGCTTGGATCTTCTTGCTTTTTTTGGAGCTCTCTATTGAGTTTTTCACGAGCTATTTTTTCTAGATAGACTATATCGCTATTAGCTTGGGCTTGTTCGGCCTTAGCTTGTTTGAGTAATACTTCAAATTTAGCTTGTTGACCTTGTGTTAATTTTACTATCTCAGCTTTATTATTTTTTTGGTCATCAAGGTCTTTTTTGTTGTTGTCTAGGATATTTTTGAAAGTATCTAGCTCTGTCAAACTATTTTCTAAATCAGCTTGATCATTGAGCATGGACATTTTCACAGTTTTCAAATCATTGACCTGGGTGACCACCATGTCTTGCATTTTTTCTAAGCTATCTATCTGGTTCATGAAATCGCTAAAATTGTCATTGACCATCAAAATTTCCAAGACACTACTCTGCTGCTGCTGTTGGTGTAGTGATCGCAATATCTCAGCTACATTTTCTTTGAGATCAGCTATTTCTTTTTCCTTAGCTTGTATTTTTAACTCAGTATTTTCTATTTTAAGATTAGCTGATTCTATTTCTAGATTAGCAGCCTGTATTTCTAAATTGATTTTGGCTATATTGGAATCCAAAATACTGAGCTGAGCCGACAATTGTCCTATTTCATTTTTTTTGGCTTCAACATTTTTTTCATAAATAGCCATTTGTTTTTTTAGCTCTTCAATTTGAGTTCTTTTGTCATTGATATCTTGGTTGATCTGCCAGCTATCTACTGTATCTAGATTGTCCAAAGTATATTCAATAGCCAAAATATGCCTAGTAAACAAAAATAAACCTAAGATACTTAAGCTTATAAAAAATATTTTTAATTTTTTTTGTTTTTGTTTTTGGACAAGCATCAAGATCATTTGTAATGATTATATTATATCATATTTTGGTATATTTGGCAATGTAGTTTATTGGCTTAATTTAGTTTGAGCTAAAGCCAGACGTTTTATACTCTCCTCTTTGCCCAAGAATTCTAAAATTTCTACTGGCGATGGACTTTTGTCTAGTCCAGACAAAGCAAAACGCACTGGCCAAAATACATCGCCGGGTGTTAAGTGGTTGTTGCTGACAATATCTTGCAATATCTTGTTTAGATTTTCAGCGGTCCAGTCCAATGTAGTGGTATTGAGACTATCGTGTGTTAATTGTAGACCTTTTTTGGTATTATCCAGTGTACTTTTTTTAAAAACAATTTTTTCCTTGTCATAATCTGGTAATTGCCACAAAAAATTTGCCAACTCAGTCAACTCTTCTAGCTTATTGATGCGACTAGAAAATAATTTTAAAATATCTTCTACTCTATCTTCGTGTTGGGGTAAATATTTTTTTGCTATAGATAAAAGTTGTGCATATTGGTCATTTTTTGTGTTGAATATTTGGCGTATATATTCAGCGTTGAACCAATCTAATTTTTGACGATCAAAAATAGCGCCAGATTTATTTATTTTGTCTATAGAAAATTCTTTTACAAGCTCTTCTAAAGAAAATATTTCTTGCTCTGTACCTGGATTCCATCCTAGGAGGGCGACATAGTTTACCAAAGCCTGTGGTAAATATCCGTGTTGTAAAAAATCTTCAGCTGCTACATCACCTTGTCTTTTGGATAGCTTGCTTCTGTCAGGATTTAGTAACAGCGGTAAATGCACAAACTCTGGCATTTCATAGCCCAAAGCTTGATAGAGTAAAACATGTTTTGGCAGAGATGGTAGCCACTCTTCTCCTCTGATGACATGGGTGATTTTCATATCATGGTCGTCTATCACATTGGCCAAGTGATAAGTCGGAAAAGTGTCTGATTTTAAGATAATAAAATCATCAATATCATCAGTTTTGACCACAATTTTACCGTATATTTTGTCATTACAGACGACTTCTTGATTGGGGCTTGTTTTGTACCTAATGACAGCCTTTTCCCCCATTTTGAGGCGTTTAGAGGCTTCTGATGGCTCTATATTGCGACAATAGCCATCGTATTTTGGCACTTGTTTATTAGCTCTTTGATTTTCTCGCAATTGCTCTATTCTTTCTTCTGTGCAGAAACAATAATAAGCCTTGTCTTCGGCGACTAATTTTTCGGCTGTGGTTTTGTAGTGGGCAATTTTTTGGGACTGAATATATGGTCCACAATCACCACGACTAGTGACTTGATCGCCATCTAGTAAAACACCCTCGTCAGAAGCTAGGTTAAAATTATTTAGACTACTAATTAATTTTTCTACAGCACCAGGTACAAAGCGTTCTTGATCTGTATCCTCGATACGTAAAATATAAGTTCCGTTGTTTTGTTTGGCTAATAGGTAGGAGTACAAAGCGGTTCTTAATCCCCCGATATGTAGATAACCAGTCGGGCTAGGGGCAAATCTAGTGCGGACATTATTTTTTGATTTGGGCATATTTATATTTTAAAACATTATAATAAAAAACAAAAATTGAACGATAAATTCTTTTGAATCTCTTTGGTTGTTTATACAGACGCCAGAGCCACTCAAAGCCTAAACTACGCATTATTTTTGGTGCTCTGGGTATTGCTCCAGATAAAAAATCAATGGCACCACCTACGCCTACTGCTATTCTGATACTAGGCATTTTGGTCATATTTTCATAAAGCCACAAATCTTGTCTAGGAGCGCCCATAGTGGCTAAGATAATTTGTGGTTTGTACATATTGGCTAAAATGACACTATTGTTTTCATCGCCGATATAGAAACGTAACTTGGGAAATTTTTTTTCTAAAATATTTTTTAGCTGATCAGCCTGGGTCAAGCCCTGGCTATAAAGACAAAACAATATTTTACCATTGTTGACTATCGCTAGGTCAATCAATTTGTAAATCAATTGGGCTCCAGTCAGTCTATCGTCAATAGAAATATCGTGTCCCAAAAATTTTAAAGCTTGGATAATACCAGTGCCATCAATGGTAGATAAACTAGATTCATTGATGATTCTAGCAAATAAATCATTTTTTCTCGTTGCCAAAATAAATTCTGGATTGACTGTGACTATCTGATTGGGATGATCAGTGTCATAAAAAGATTGTAAAATTTCTCGTAATTTTAATTCCGGTATTTTTTGAACTTTGATATTAAAAATTTTATAATCTACAATGTTCATAAATCAAAACTTTGTAAGTTGGTGTATATTGGTCCTTTTGGCGTTAGCTCACTCTGCATCAGATAAAAATAATTGACACTGAATTGGTCATTGATTATCCAATTTTTTAGATCAGCAAATTGTGCTGGCTCTACTTTTTGTTTTATCCTAGCTATAGTCAAATGTGGAGTAAATTTGCGACTTTCTAGATTGGCCAAGCCAGCGGTAAAAAGAGCTTGCTCTATCTTATTGTATAGTGATGTAAGTTGTTTGTTTTCCTGAATACGGATAAAAATGACTTCCGGATGCATATGAGGAGAGACTATAGTTTCATTTAGATTTAAATCAATCGGCTCTCCTCTGCCTTTGATGCTTTCTAAAGCAGCAATAATTTCTGGTAGTTTGTCCAAAGGTACGGCACCTAAGAATTTGAGAGTCAGGTGCATTTGATCGGGTAAAACTAAACGCATCCCCTCCCGTGGTAGGTCTAGCTGACTAAACTGTTTGTGGATTTTTTTGGCTAAGCCAAAATCTACAGGCAGACTGATAAATAGACGTAATTGTTCCATAGGGCTATTTTAACCTAAAATAAGCCAAAAATCAATCTTTTGTTTGGTGATATTTGTTTTATTTGCTATAATAAAACCAATGTTTAATTTTATTAAAAATATGCACAAAATATTCGTTTTGTTTTGTTTGTTTTCTTTTTTAGGCACTCATTCTTTGGTCTACGCTCAAGGTAGTACTATCAATAGTGAATTATTCGATTATAATCAAATAATATCTGACGAAGAGGCAGTAGATTTTAGCGCCATGAGCTTGGCAGATATCCAGCAATTTTTGCACCAAAAAAATAGTTATTTACAGGCTTATTATTTTACCGGCTATAATCCTGGTCCTGGTGAATTGATTACCACTGATGAAGTATTGAGATTGGATTATACTAGAGCTCGTTCGGCAGCTGAGATTATATACAATGCCGCTATTGAAGCCAAAATCAATCCTAAATTTATCATTACTACTCTTCAAAAAGAGCAAGGTTTGATAGAGAAAGCTAATTTGGATCAAAGAGCTTTGGACTATGCTACCGGCTATTATTGTTTTGATGGTCAAGCTTGCAATCCACAATGGCAAGGTTTTGGCAAACAGGTTCGAGCTGCTGCTTTGCAATTTAGAGATTATATTGACAATATCCACACTAGACCATTTCAGCCTGGAGTGCCAGCCAATATAGATGGCAAAATAGTCACTCCTAGCAATAGGATTACTGCAGCTATGTATGTCTATACTCCACATTTACATGGTAATTTATTGTTCGCTACTATCTGGGAAAGGTATGAATTTGGTAACACATTGGCAGCTATAAAAACTTTTGTGCCCTATGGGGCTGTAGTGCAAGCCAAGTCTGGTGATGATACCAAATCAATTTATTTGATCCATGATGGTAAAAAAATGCTTTTTGCCAACAACAGTGCTTTGATATCTAGATATGATCCAAAACAGATACAAAAAATTGATCCAGAAGAAATCAATAAATTTGTAGATGGACCATCTATAAAATATCCAAATTATCCGATTTTAGCAAGGCCTACTGGACAGCGATATCTGACCGATGGCATGTTAAAGAGATTGATAGCTAGTAAAGAAGTGTTTAGACCATTGGCCTTCAATGCAGAGGAAATAGTCAAGGTCAAGCAAAGCGATTTGGATGAGATAGCTGACGGGGCTACATTGACTGCTGAGACCAAGTATCCACTCGGTAAATTATTACGTAGTACCAAAACCAACGGTGTTTATTTTGTCAAAGATAATGTCAAATCACCTATCATTGACCCAATGATTATAAAATTAAATTTCCCCACCCTAAAGATTACTAATGCTACTCAAGCTACTTTAGATTTGTATGACAATACTCTACCTGTGCAGCTCAAAGACGGCACTTTGGTCAAAGGTATCTCTGACCCGAGTGTTTATGTCATAGCCGATGGTCAGCGTCGCTGGATTAGTGATGCTGAAACTTTTAATAATTTAGGCTATTCTTGGGCCAATATCCAGACTGTCTCTGATCGCGTTTTGAATTTACATGACGCTGGTGAAATAATTAAATTCTAAAAAATGATTGTCCATGCTTGTTTTGTCCCTCACCCACCACTGCTCATACCAGAGGTTGGCAAGGACAATATAAATCACCTCAAAGAGACTCGTGAGGCTTATCAAAAAGTTGAAGCTGAGCTTTATGCTCGTAAACCAGATGTTTTGTTGGTCATATCTTCGCACAGCTTGAACCAGCATGCTTTTAGCATCAATCAGCAACCAAAAATATCTATTAATTTTAAAAGATTTGGTGATTTGGTGACTAATCTAGAATTCAAAAATGATATTGCTATAGGCTATAAAATAAAAGAATCTACTGAGTCAGAAATGCCTATTGTTTTGACATCAGAACAAAGTATCGATTATGGCGCTGGTGTGCCATTATTTTATTTGGCCAATCATTTACCAAATTGTCAGGTCTGCATAGTGCATCCAGCCAAAGATCTGGACTATGCTGAACATATAAAATTTGGCGAATTAATCAAGGAACAACTGCTTGGCTACAATAAAAGGATAGCCATTGTTGCAGCTGGTGATTTATCACATCGTTTGCATCAAGATTCACCGGCGGGCTATTCTCCTCGGGCCCAAGAGTTTGATCAAAAAATAATAAAAATCTTAGCTGAAAAAGATTTTGAGTCTTTGATAAAATTTGATAAATTTTTAGCTGAAGAAGCCAAAGAATGTGCCATCAAACCACTCTTGGTCTTGATAGGTATTATCAAGGATATTAATTTTGAGTCAGAAAAATTGAGCTACCAAGCACCTTTTGGCATTGGTTATTTGGTTGAAAATTTTTCTATCAAATAGTCTTTTGATTATTTAAATTTGTTTTCTTTTTGACTAGCGAGTTTGAAAAAATAACGCCAAGCCTCAGATCCTTTGGCTAATTCTTTTGTGTCATCAAAACATTTTTCAACAAAATTGCGATCTAGATCTTTGCAAATCTTAAAGACAGAGCTACGCTTGAATGGTGGCACCCCCAATTCATTGATTATTTTCAAGGCCATGTCTTGCCAAGCGTAGGCCGGAGCCTTGATGGTTTGTTTGTTTTTGAATATATCTTGTATGGAATCCATAGTGTTATTATAGCAGATTTAGCTTGTTTAATTCCATATATTTGCTAGTTTGCTTATTTCCTTGACAAAATATAATAAAATTGTTATAGTATCATTTATGTTTAAAATTATTAAATATCCAGATCCATTTTTACGCCGTACTGCCAAAACAGTCACGGATTTTAATGATGACCTGAAAAAAGCAGTATTAGAAATGGCCGAAGTCATGTACCAGGATGATGGTATTGGGCTGGCTGCACCCCAGGTCGGTATTAGTCAAAGATTTTTGTTGGTTGGTAAAGCTGGTAGCAATCAAGACTATGAAGTATACATCAATCCAGAAATTACTTTTTTTTCCAAAAATAAAGAACTTGGAGAAGAAGGTTGTTTATCTTTACCTCAGATATTTGGTTTGGTCAGACGAGCTAAAAAAATTCACGTGAAATATCAGGATTTAAATGGACAGGTGCACAAAGTAAAATTAAGCGGTTTAGATGCTATTGTTTTACAACATGAATTAGATCATTTAGACGGGATTTTATTTATCGATAGAGCGGAACAGATAACTAAAGGTCAGGATATTTTAGATAGTCTAAAACAATAATGCCAAGTGATAAAAAAATAATTTTTTGGGGCACTCCTCTTTTCTCCATACCTAGCTTGGAAGCTTTGCATGGACTGGGTATAGTATCAGCTGTGGTCACTAGAGCTAGCAAGCCAGCTGGTCGCGGTCGCCAAATCATCGATAGTCCTGTCAAAGTTTGGGCCGAACAACATAAGCTGCCAGTATTAGCTTTTGCAAAATTGGATAGTGATTTTGTTCAAGAATTAAAAAAATATTTACCAGCAACTTTTGTAGTGGTTGCTTATGGTAAAATCATCAGGCAAGATATTTTGGATTTGTCAGAATTGCCAGCTATCAATCTACATCCATCTAGATTGCCAGAATTTCGTGGACCATCGCCTATCCAAGCTGCTTTATTGACAGGTCAACATAAGACAGCAGTGACTATTATGCAGCTAGATGATCAGATGGATCATGGTCCTATATTACAGCAAGAAGAAGTAGTTATCGAACCATCTGATAATTTTGCCTCTCTTAGTGAGAAATTGAGCACACAAGGTGCTCTACTACTAAAAAGCGTCATCACTCCATATCTTGAAGGCGCTATAAAACTGACAGTCCAAGATGACTCTGTAGCTACCCTATGTGGATTGATACAAAAAGAAGATGGTCTGATCAGCTGGGAAGAAAGCGCTGAAATTATCAAGAATAAAATCAGAGCTTATAATCCTTGGCCATCCACATATGCCACATTGTCTGGTGTGGATGTCAAAATATTGGCTGTTAATATATCAGATAAAAAATTAAAGCCAGCTGAGATATCTATAGAAAAGGATCAGCTGTTTGTCGGCACTAGTACAGTCGCTTTGGAAATTTTGGAACTACAACCAGCTGGCAAAAAAATAATGTCAGCCGCTGATTATATTAGAGGTCTAAGAAAAAAATAAATTAAATATTTTCTTCAAGATGACGTTGATGACTCTCAGGTAGTAACTGATTGATACGTTCCACTCCGAGCGTATCTTTTTTGTCTAAATATTGGCTCAATAAAATACTTAGTTTATTAATGAGCCAGAGGTCATCGTGCCCACTTTGGGATGGATTATTTTTCTCAGCCACAAGATATGCCTCAGCTTCAGCTAGCCGTCCAGCATAGATAGCCTGCATAAAATCATGGCTGTTTTTTATTTGCCCATCCTCGCTAGTATCTGCTACTTGCTCTTGTTCTGTTGTGGGCATTTCGGCTTCTTTTTTTTGGCCAAATAATTTTTCAAATGGATTCATATATTTATCTTAATAATTCTATAGCCTTGATGAGTGGTTCATCAATTTTTGTTTGTGGGTCATCTTTGACTTCTACATCTGGTCTGATGCCTCTATTTTCTACGGAATTACCCATGCCAGTCAGCCATTCAAAATAGGTGTATTTTATGGCTGAGCCATCAGCAAAAGATTGTAAAAGTTGTCCAGTGCCTTTGCCATAGCTAGTCTCCCCGACCAATTTTGCTTGGTTGTTTTCTTGGAGGGCGGCAGAAAATATTTCAGCTGCTGAAGCTGTACTGCCATTGATTAAAATAATAGTTGGTATATTTAATCTTTCGGTGGTATTTGTGTAGTAAGTTTCTGTATGTGAACGGAATTTTTCTTGGAGCACCAGGGCATCAGGAGCTAGCCATATATCGATCAATGACAAAGC
Organism: uncultured Gammaproteobacteria bacterium; assembly: GCA_964424615.1. Taxonomy (GTDB): domain Bacteria; phylum Patescibacteriota; class Patescibacteriia; order UBA1558; family GWA2-36-10; genus CALMZN01. The sequence continues at coordinate 33,873 of CAYRIU010000015.1, forward strand.
AGCGTCAGTATAACCGCCAGGGTTATTGCGTAGATCGAGAATAATGCCCCTGGTATTGCTATCAATATTCTGCTGACGTAGTTGGTTGAACTCAGACACCATATTGGAAGAAAATGTACCAATAGTAAAATAAACTATATTATTATCTAATTTTTTGGCCGTGACATTTGGTACTATGATTTTTTCTCTCACTATTGTGACTTCAAAAGTTTTGTCATTGCTAGAGCGGTATATTCTGAGATTGACACTAGTACCACGAGGACCTTTGATCAGGCTAGTACTTTTGTCCAAAGAAAAATTGCGTATATTTACACCATCTACTTCTAGCACTTGGTCATTTGGCTCTAGACCAGCTTTGAAGGCTGGTGAATCCAATAGTGGTGTAATGATTGTCAAAATATTATTTTTGATGTCAACTACAGCGCCAATGCCCTCGACAGCACCCTCTATTCTATTATCAAACTGAGTTTTTTTGTCTGGTGTAAAAAATTGTGTATAGGGATCATTTAAGCTTTCAGTCAAACCAACTAAAGATCCATAAAATAATTTTTGATTATCTATTTTGTCTGGCTGGTAGTAATTATCTTCTAGTATACTACGTAATTCATTGTACTGCTGAAAATTTATATCATCTGATTGATCAGTGCTGGTAGAAGTTTGATTGGCAATATTTATAGCGCTAATTTTATCCAAAGATAGCATGACAGCCAAATCGTGGAGTGTTTTTATACCTTTGTCATCTAGGGTAATCTGATAGCGTCTCAAATCCAAAGGATTGACATACCAGATTTCATTTTTTTTGTTTTGTTCAAACAAAAATTGTCCGCTATATTTTTTGGCTATATTGTAATCTATAGATTTTTGGTCAGTGGTGATTGGTATTTTTTTTAAGCTAGTGGCGCTAATAGGTTTGGCAAAAGTGTCAATTATATTTTGTAAATTTGACACATCAGCCAGTAAGTAGCGCTCCTTGCTGATAGGTTCTAGATACCATATTTTTTCATTGAATACATTGTCTTCCAAAATCATACTACCTAGATAACGATCCACAAAACTACCATCTATAATTTTTATGGTGATAGCTTGAGTATTAAAAAGCGGTATCAAAACAAAAAAGAAAGTTAACAATATAATTCTTTTGATCCCCTTCAATTTTTTGTGATCAATATTGTTCATATTTTTATATAGACTATTATTTTTTTAATTTTTTTTCAGTCACCCAAAAACCCATATATTTACCAAACATTAATCTGGTCTGAGCATCAATGGCTGGTAAAGAACCAAATAGAATCATACTAAAAGGTATGATAAACCACTGGAGACCCATCATCAAATATCTGTAATATCTAGACCAAATATTATTTTTGAGGTGTACAGGCATCGGAGGTAGTATGATGACGCTCATCAGGGCAATGGTAAATATACTCAATAAGCCTAAACGCATTAAATTTTCCATAATAAATGGAGCATTTTGAGCAGTGACAGTAGTCAATGATTGATGCTCAGCTATTTTGAGTGGCAGCCAACCCATCAAAGTAATCAATACTGGGGCAGTAGCCCAAGAATAGACTCCCTCTGTTTGATTCCAAATATATCTGAGTTTGACATTCCAAGGTATTTTTTTACTTCTATTAAAATGCCAAACCATGTAGGGAAAATGTTCGACTCCATAAGCCCAGCGCCTCATTTGCTTGTATTGGTTTTTGAGGCTGCGCCAAAAATGACCAACATAGACGGTATTCATAGAGACTGGTATATGCATAGGCTCTACTTTGTAGTTGCCATCGTAATGCATGAGGCATTGCAAAAATATTCTAGAGTCTTCTGTGACAATATTATTTTGCCAAAAACCAATATCTACCAGAGCTTGCCAGCTCATGCTGTGTGAAGAAAAAGTGAATAGTCTGCTAGGACGAGCTAATTCTGTCAAAAGCCAAAAAGTAGTAGAATTGGCTACTACACGAGTGATGATGTCTGACTCCCAGACATTATTGTGATAAAAAGCCATTGGCTGGAAGCTGACGTGATATGGATCGGGATGGTTGATAAATTTGTTTGTCAGGTAGGCAAAATACTGAGGATGAGTGACTGTGTCGATGTCAAAGGTAGAAACTATTAATTTTTTATAATCAAAGTTATTATGGTCAATATATTTTTTGACCTCTCCTCCGCTATGATACAAATTTGAGCCCTTACCAACTACATCACCAGGTATATCTGCTGGGTGTATGGTGACTAGGATTTTATGAAAATAGGATTCATATTTTTGTATAATATAATCAGCAATAGGTTGAAAGTGTTCAGCAAACCTACCTTCACCAGCTAGTACTACAATAAATTGCTTGGTATCATATTTGACTTGGGTGAGATTATAAAAAGTTGTATCTACTATTTCTTGTGGTTCACCAGCTGTTGGTAAAAAAATAATATGCTTGTACTCAGACCATGATGAATTTTGGTTTTTTAGTAGTTGCCACCAGTCGATTTTTACTGCTTTACGATATTTGATCCAGGAGTTCATCAGATGTATCCACATATAGGTCAAACGCAAAACCCAGTAAAGATCAAAAGCAATGATAAAATAGATAGCCCATACTGGCCTCAAAAATGACAAAGTGATTGCCACGATAAAGGTCATCCAGACTAATAACCCTGGGATAATCTCTAAAGCACGATAAAAGTAATAATGGCGATAAGTTTCATTCATAAAATTATATCTATTTTATGTTTTAATAATTTATTTTGTGGTCCGTACAAAAAATCAGCTTTTATTTTTTTACCTTCCAAAAATAACGGCCACCATATTTGGTTGTCTGGCCACATTTTGGAATAAGGAATTTTATCCAGATCAAACCACTGTGGTAGCATCTCCTCACTCTCTTCTACCTGCCCTTCAAATTTTAAGGCATGAAAAACATGTACTTCAAATTTATCGTCATTGTTGGTCCAAGAAAAATTAACCACAGCTCTCTCCTCTAGGCTAGTGATATTTAGTCCACATTCTTCAAAAACTTCTCTTCTAGCAGCTTCAATATAAGTTTCATCTTGATCAAGCTTGCCGCCAAAGGTATTCCATTTGTTCATACCAAAACCACGCTTTTTGAAGCCTAGCAACACCTTGTCGTCTTTGATAATAAATGTAGTAGCTGCAAAAATCATTATTAATCTATAATTATCTCTCTTTCAACGGTTGCTTCTTTAGCTGCGTATTCATTACGTCTTTGTTCAAATTTTTGAAAAAATTCAATTTCCTTTGCCCTACCCTGTCCCCAATCATCTTTTCTTGCCTTCATTCTTTTTAACGTATCTTTAAATTCATCTAGTAAATTTAGTTTATCCATTAATTCACATAGTCTAGGATAATTATTTTGTAAATTATCAATATCCTCAATAGATAAACTTGACCAATAATGGTTAAATCTCATTCCTTCAATTTCTATTTCTTGACCAACTTTTTTAAAATCTGGTTTTAAATCTTTTAATATAATTGGTTTCTTTCTTCTTTCTGGTGGTAAATATTTTTTCAAAAAATCTATAATCGGAAAATAAGCTACTCGACTGTAATATGGAAATTGTCCAGTGGACAATAATTCGTCTACTTTTTGTTGGTTAATTTGTCCATCTTTATCAACAAATTGTAGCCAATGATTAAGGGTTCTTAGATCGCTTTGTTTGTCGGTCACTTGAAATCCTAATTTTTTAAAAAGTGGATGATCCATTAGCCAAGATTCCGCTATTATAAATTTAATATGCGGAAATTTATCCACTAATACCTCAGCCAATCCATATAAAGAGTCCAATACTTCTTTACTACTTATTTTTTTGTTTGGATTTTTGAATAATTCATCCAAGTGTATCTCTAGAGCTTGGTCAAGATCCTCATCAAAACCATATTCTTCTAAACCATGTTGACCCATGCGCAAATTGTACCTAATGACGCCGACTGATTCTTTTTGTGAGGGATTGTCAATTTCAGTTTTATATTTTTTTTCCTCTTCAGCAAATAGTTCACAGACAATCTGTATCCAATCATCGTGCTGATGCTCATAAATATTATCAATTTTGTCTTGCAAGTCTTTTCTCCAGGTAAAAATTTTACCATAGTCAATATTTCTATCGTGTTTTAATATATTCTCTAGACTAAAAAATAAATCAGTGTTAGCCTCTATAATATCACTAATTTTAACATCAGGATTTTGCTCTTTTTCTTGCTGATATTTTTTTTCGGCAAAAGCCAACATGATCATACTCAAACGTTCATGAAGTTTTTTTTCATGTTCAGCAATAGTAGGGATTTCTATTCTTTGATTCAAATTTTCTAGCATTTTATTGTACTTGATGACCAAATTCTTCGTCTTCATCATCAGCTATGGCATCTTCCATGGTTTGGTGAATGCGTCCATCTATATGATTGGCTGGAGCATAGATGGTGTATATTTTTAGTGATTCATTACCGGTATTGATAAAATTATGCTCAGTACCTGGAGTGACCACTACTACATCACCAGCGCCAACTACAGTCTCGACGCCATTTAATAATGCTTTACCGTGACCAGAAAGAAAAAATAATGTTTGCTCCACATGATCATGAGTTTCTAAACCCACTTCTTCGCCAGGCTTGATATCCATGACTACTAGCTGGCTTTTTTGACCAGTGAATAATACAGTTCTAAAGTTTGAATTACTTTTTGTAGCTTCGATAATGTTTTTTTGGTAAGACATGTTATTAAAATTTAATTGATTAATATATTTTATTTTTTTCTTGATTTATTAACCAACCAAGAGCTAGATTGTACTTTGCCACCTTTACCAACATTAAAGACCATTTGGCAATTTATTTTTTCACAAACATCTACCTCTGGCACATTATCAAGTTTTCTGTCACCACCATTGGCGAATATATCTGGTTTTATTTTTTTGAGTTCATTACAGACACTCATATCTTTGGGATGTTTTGGATGCTTGGTGATGACTACCTTATCTACCACAGAAAAAGCTTCAATAATTTCTTTTCTTTCTTTTTCATGCATGAAGACATAGCCTTTTTTCTTTTGTAGCCAATTATCATTATTTAAAATGACTACTAGTTTTGAGCCTAGTTTCTTAGCCGCCTCAAACATACGGACATGTCCGATATGCACCGGATCAAAACCACCAGAAACAGCAACTACTTTTATTTTTTTGTTTTTCTTAGGCTTCATCAAGGATGATTTTATCTTTGAATTTACCGTTAGTCTCAGCTTTTAGTTTTTTCAAATCAGCTACTATTTTGGGATCAAATTTTTTGTACTCCACTATGGCTTCTATAACCTCCAAAATATCAGCTAACTCTTCAGCATTTTCAGCTTGGTTAAATTCCAATATTTCTTCTAATAGTTTTTCTTTGAGTTTGAGCCAATATTCTGCGTCAGTAGCTGTATGATAAATAGCTTTTTCACCTTTGTCTTCTATTTTTTGAGGAACCTTGTCTCGTACTAGTTTATTGTATTGCATAATGGATATTTTACTACATTATTTTGATGTAATTTTAAAGTGTATTATTTTTACTATAGTATCCTTATTTACTTGTGGTCCGTAAAATTTTGTAAAAGTATCCAGCATTTCTTTGTGGTTAGTATATTTCTCATGTCCATTGTAGTCGACATCTCTTACTTCACTTAATTTTTTTTCGTATATATTAGTTATTTCTGCTTGAGCAAATTTTTCACCACTTTCAGTGATAATAAATTGTAACTGGTCATTTTTCTGTAGGTTTTTGTCATCAAATAATCTCCAGGTGGTAGTTTTTTCTCCAGATAAAATGAGTGGTGCTAAACGGGCTACAAATTTTAGTGTTTTCATACACAATTTTTTTATCCAATATATTTAAATCTAGTAATTTTTTACCCGCCACTTCTATTTCTTCCATAAACATGCTCAATGGTCTAACCCATAAGTCATTATTACCATATAAAGCACGATAAACTACCAAATCTTCCAAAGTTTCACTGTGTTTAGCTAAACCGACAACTTCATATTCATTGCCTTTAAAATGCTGATATTTACCTAATTTTATATCTTTATTTCCCATGACAATTTTTATAATTTTTTGATCCAATTATCGAATATTTTTTCTATTTCTTCTAGATGTTTTTGCTCACGAAATGTGTGAGAAGATCCCTTTATAACATGTAGTTCTTTTTTGCCTGGTAATTTATCATATAATATTTTTTGATGCTCCAGTGGCGTATGTTCATCAAGCTCCCCAAGCATCATTAAGGTTGGCATATTTAGCTTATCAACATTAGTCATTAGGTCATATTGTAGTCTATCGATTACATGTGACCATTTTAAACTTCTCATCACCCCAGGTTTTGACTTGCTTTCCTCGCTTAACCAACCGGTTTTTTCCCATTGCTTAAATTGATCTGGTCTATATTTTTTGTGTGCTTCAACACTAAACTTTCCTGACACCACAGTAGAAATGGGAGCAAGCGCCTTGATTTTTTGGGGAAATTTTTCAGCAAATAATGCTGCGCTTAAAGATCCTAGACTATGTCCC
>CAYRIU010000016.1:0-33081 GCA_964424615.1 uncultured Gammaproteobacteria bacterium
TCAATCTCTAGTTGATCACCATTTTTCAAAGCAGATCTGACTATCTCCTCCACGGAGATGGTGTCATTTTTTTTCCAGCGGGAAATAATTTTTTCTTTTTGACCAGAATTACTATACCAGATATAGCCATGATCAAGACCGTACTCATACACCTCTTTGGTCACTTTGACATCATCAAGACAATACCTGATCAAATTATCCCAATCTTTGTTTTTGAAATACATGATAGCATCAAGCCCTGAGCCAGACTTGCCATAACCCAAGGTGCTCTGAGCTACACTTTCTAGCTTCAAGCGATGTCCTAGAGCATAAACAATCTCCTCTAAAATATCCAAATGGGGAATAGTGTTCAAATCAAAATCTTTGTAGTAGGGCTGTAAAACTGGAAAATCAAAACTCTTACTATTGAAACCAATGACCAATTCTGTATTTTTCAATAATTCCAAAAGTTCACCAAACTCCTCTTCTTTGAAACCTCGATAGGAGTCCCGATTGTAGGAATATACCCCAACCAGAGAAACCCCCAACAAATGACGATTGTGCTGACCGCCTACTTCATCAAAAGTTTTTTTGGTCTCTAAGTCTAAAACCATTATGTCCTTTTTTTCCGTCATGATTGTCTAAAAATTGCTTACCTATTATAACAAAATTTATCGGTGCTAAGCAATGCTAAAATAAAAATACCTAGCCTGAATTTATCGAAGACTACCACTCGCTGACATCTGGCAAAAATCCATCACTATCACTACCACTATCGTCAAATTCAGCCACATACTGGATATCACCATCGGATTTCCAGGCCGTGGATTTGGCTAGCTGATTATAGCTCAATAAACGACCATCTAGGTCAGCCAAAAATTCTGATGGCTGTAGCATCTTGAAACCACTAAAACTCAAATCAGCCATTGGATAGACTAAATACAATTGCTTTTTGGCTCGAGTGACCGCCACATAAAATAAACGACGCTCCTCTTCCTGCTCCTCTTCACTGACAGCCATCGGATGCGGGAAACTTTGATCAGTCAGATTCATAATAAAGACTGCCTGCCACTCTAGACCCTTGGCCTGATGCACGGTGCTCAAAACTACTCTATTTTTTTTATCAGTGCTATTGACCTCGGCAAACTGCTCTTGCAAAGTAATCTCTGTCAAAAAGGTATCTAAATCTTGATAGTTGCTAGCAAATAACTTGAGCTGTTCCAAATCCTCCATCCGATCATAAAAATCAGTATAAGCACTTTTGAGATAACTACTATATTCATCGATGATAATATCCAATAGTTCTATAAGGCTCTTGTCTTTTTTGGATACCATCTTGTCTAAAGCTGAGATGATATAAGAAAAACTTTTTTGAGCATTCTGACTCAGACGAATATCCAGTCCCTTTAGCTCTAGATTACCATGATTGATAATAGCTTCATATATTTTTTGAGCAGCTGCGGGTCCCACTCCTTCATAAAGCTGTAAGATTCTACGCCAAGATATTTCATCATTGATATTGTACAATATGCGCAACCAAGCTAGAACGTCTTTGATATGAGCACGCTCAAAAAACTTCATACCACCTCTGAGTTCATAGGCAATCTGGCGTCTATTGAGCTCCATTTCCAAATATTGAGAGTGATGTGTAGCTCGAAACAAGACAGCAATATCAGATGGCTCTAGGCCATCAGCTAGCAAGCCCTGTATACGATCAGCGATGAAGCTTGCTTCTTCCCGGTTGGTCTTGATAGCTATCAACTCTGGCTTGATATATTTTGGGATCACGGCTTGCAAATTTTTGGCAAACTGCTTGGTATTACTAGCTATGACCGCATTAGCAAGCTCCACTATCTCTGGCGTTGAGCGATAGTTGATCTCTAGTTTGTGCACCTGGCAATTGGCAAACACTTGTGGGAAGTCAAAAATATTTTGGATATTAGCAGCCCGGAAAGAATAGATGCTTTGAGCATCATCACCGACTACCAAAATATTTTTGTGCTCTTTGGCTAGATTGAAAATAATCTTGGCCTGAAGAGTATTGGTATCTTGATATTCATCTACCAAAACATGCTCCCATTTTTTGGCTAGCACCTGACCAATATTAGAATCCTCTGTCAATCTATACCAATACAAAAGTAAATCATCAAAATCCAAAAGCTTGGCCGCTTGTTTACGCTTATCAAACTCTACTTTGATCTTTTCAAAATAATCTTGTAGTGGTTGCCAATCAGGAAATTTCCTTTCCAAACTCTCCTCTATACTAATCTGAGAATTGGTAGCAAAACTAAATACCTCATTAACAACGCTAGGTGATGGCAAACGCTTGATGTCCAGTGAGCCAAAAGTTTCTTTGATAATATTTTTCAGCAAAGTTTTTTTGTCATCCTCATCCATGATACTAAAATCTCTAGGCACACCGACTGCCTCACCATAAATACGTAGCAAGCGACTAGCCAGAGAATGAAAAGTACCAGCCCAAAGACTGAGCTTCTTGTCCTCTGATAAGTGTAATAGACTTTTGACCCTGGCAATCATCTCACTAGAGGCCTTGTTGGTAAAAGTCACTAAAAGTATTTTCTCTGGAGCGACATTTTGTGATAACAACCAAGCCACACGATAAACCAAAGTCCTAGTCTTGCCAGAGCCAGCGCCAGCCAAAACTAAATGTGGTCCGGCTGAGGCACTGACAACGGCGTATTGCTCGGCATTAAGTTCTTTCTCAAAATCAATCATCAACAAAAATAAAAATTAAAAGTAGGCCTATTATAACTTAAACAAAAAAATAAATCCAATTGATAAATTGGATAAAAGTTGAGGCGGCGCGAGTCAAGCTCGCGCCGCCCTTGATCACTCCCTAGTCGTTGATGACCGAGGAGGTATCTTCGATGATGTCATCCAAGATGCTGATGACAGCACCCCGATTGGTCAACGGGAAATTCTTGCCCTTCTGCAGATGATCACGCAGACCCCTGACCCTGGCCATCACCATGCGGAAACTCGTGAGATTGTCGAGGTTGTCCTTGGTGATCTCACGACGCCGACTAGCCTCGAGCAGATGCTCGAGCTCGGCCACACGCCGACGCAACTGTTCACCGCTCAGTCCGTCCTGAGGCACTTCGTAGCTCTCCTCGGGACGGATCTGGCCGGTCTTGATCAGATGCACCAGTTCCGCGATGTCTTCCACCTTCTGGGCGTAGATATGCACCTTGGCCTTCAAGCCGGCACCGCCACTGGAATACTCAAGTTCGGCGACCGCCGACCCGTGCCGATAGAGACCCTCCTCGCGGTGCTGCTTGACATCCAGCCACTCGAAGTAGGTGATCTCCTCAACCACCTCGATGAGGCTGGCGGGCACCAATGCCCGCAGATCACCGAGAGTAAAGTACCAACGACCGCTGTCGTTGAAGACTTGGGACTCGTTGATGTAGTGTTCCTCCCAAGTCTGGCCGCTCTTGAAGTCACTCCGAGGGTTGGCTCGATAACCGGTGACACTCTTGAGCTCAATGCCAGCCTTGAGGTATACACGCAGGTTCATCATGACAAGTCCTCTTTTCTTTTTGCCGCCGAAAGTCAGCCCGGCTTTCTGAGCTCGGTACTGCCTCGAAGTCGGCTGTTAGGAACGAGTGTCTACCGGCTTATTCCAGCAGACCCTATAATATATCACATTTTATATATTTTGTCAATATTTAAAACCCTATAAAACATTGCCTTTTTAGCTATTTCATGATTTAATTCTGTGGTTAAATAAGCAAAAATTATGTCATTTTCTTTAGGAATTGTCGGCCTGCCAAATGTAGGAAAATCAACCATTTTCAAGGCCCTAACCAAAAATAAAGTAGATATTGCTAACTACCCATTTTGTACTATAGATCCAAATGTCGGAGTAGTAGCAGTCCCCGATAATCGCCTAGCTCAACTAGCTCAGATTTCTAATTCTGAAAAAATAGTACCAACTACTATAGAGTTTGTGGATATTGCTGGACTAGTCAAAGGTGCTTCTGAGGGTCAAGGTTTGGGTAATAAATTTTTAGCCAACATCAGAGAGGTAGATGCCATAGTCCAAGTAGTCAGAAATTTTGACGACGGCAATGTCATCCATGTCCATGGCAATATAGACCCAGAGTATGACAAACAAATTATCAATCTAGAGCTTATCCTTTCTGATCTGGATACAGTCAACAAATCTCTAGATAAAATAATCAGTAAAATGAAGGGGGCTTATGAGAAAATCCTCGATCAAGAAAAAGCCACTCTAGAAAAAGCCCGCACTCTATTAGAAAAAAATGAACTCCTAAACCAAGAAAATTGGACTGAGGAAGAGAGAAAAATTTTAAAAATTTTGAACCTTCTAACCTTAAAGCCAATTATATATTTGTATAATATAGACGAAAAAAATATTGACAAAGACCTAGGGCTAGCAGACAATGCTATCGCTGTCTGTGCCAAGATAGAAGCTGAGCTAGCTGATTTGAGTCCTGAGGAAGCCCAAGAATACTTGAACGAACTAGGCATCAAGACCAGTGGTTTAGATTCATTGATTCAGGCTAGCTACAAACTACTAGGCCTAATCACCTTTATCACTACTGGCCCCATGGAAAGCAAAGCCTGGACAGTGACCAAGGGTACTAAAGCTCCCCAAGCAGCTGGTGTCATCCATACTGACTTTGAAAAAGGTTTTATCCGAGCTGAAGTAGTCAATTGGCAGGACATCATCACTTGTGGTGGCTGGAACCAAGCCAAAGAAAAAGGCTTGATACGCATGGAAGGCAAGGAATACGAAATCAAAGACGGAGATACGGTGCATTTTCATTTTAACTAATTTTTTCTAAACTATATTTGTGCTATAATACCTGTGTTGATAGTTCGTTAGACACTTTTGAGCGGCCATGAGGCACAACTAAAGCATCCAACTACATATAGTCGGATAAAATAAAAAAATAATAGTTGTCCTTGATAGCCAAAGCTCAAAAAAAGACAATTGAATACCATAGCATGGCAGTTTATTAAAAATACTATCACCAACCAGGTGATAGTATTTGTTTATAATATATATTTTTAACGCTGGCGAATATACATCGCATCACCAAAAGAAAAGAAACGATACTTTTTTTTGACAGCTAATTTATAGCACTCCATCATAGCCTGCCGACCAGCTAAAGCCGAAACCATAAATAATAGCGAACTCTTGGGTAAATGAAAATTAGTAATCAATTCATCAACAAAACGATATTTGTAGCCAGGATAAATATAAATATCTACCCATTTGGCTCCGCTTTTGAGCTTGCCATCAGTATTGCTCATTGCTTCCAAAGTACGAGCTGAGGTGGTGCCGACAGCGATGATATTCTTGCCCTGTTTTTTTAGATCATTCAAAGCCCTGGCAGTCTGCTGATCTATCTCCACCCACTCTTGGTGAATATGATGCTGAGTGATGTCAGTAGCAGTCACTGGTGCAAAGGTACCTAAGCCTACATGGAGAGTTACTTTGAAAATTCGTACACCTTTTTTTTCTAATTTTTTTAATAGCTGAGGAGTGAAATGTAGTCCGGCGGTCGGCGCGGCTACTGAGCCTCTGTTTTTGGCATAGGTAGTCTGATAGCGCTGGCGGACAGCCTTGGTATCTTTAGCTTTGATATATGGTGGCAAAGGCGTCTGTCCATACTGCTCTATTTTTTTGTCTAAACTGGCCCCAGAGACATTGAACTTGATCTGCCAAATATTATCTTTTTCTTGTTTTATAAAGTGAGCCGAAAAATTACGAGCAAAATCTATTTTATCACCTACGCCAAAGCGCCGACCGCCGACCATCACTTGATAGCTATCGGTCGCTATTTCTTGCAACAAAAATATTTCTAAAACACCTCCAGTTTTTTTCTTGGCCTTGAGTCTAGCTGGGAATACTTTAGTTTCATTGAGCACCAAGACATCATCAGCGCCTAACAAATCAGCTAAATCATAAAAATGCTTATGCTGTATTTTTTTACTGATGCGGTCAAAGACAAATAAGCGTGAATGATCACGCGGACTGACTGGTTTTTGAGCAATGAGCTCTGCTGGTAAGTGATAATCAAATAATTTTATGTTCATATGTTTCTATTATGTCATTGCGAGGAGCCGAAGGCGACGAAGCAATCTACAAGCTAGTAGATTGCCACGCTCACTCCGTTCGCTCGCAATGACGCCGGACTTACGTCATTCTGGAGCGGACCGAGCTCAAGCTCAGGTAGCGATAGAATCCACAGTATTAATTTAGACTTCTATATTCTATCGGCCATTCGCTTACGATCACGGCCTCCAGAATGACCACTAGACGCTTTTATTATTCTTGGAATAAATGCAACCGCAGTAGTCTTGTCTATAAAAACCCTCCTCTTTTGATAGCTGACTAGCTATTTTGAAACCATTATTTTTCTTCCAATCAGCAGTAATAAATGGTAAATCTACAATATCCGCAATCCTCGTACCAATGCTATTGATCTGCTCAGCACTCTTGTGTGGACTGATGGACAAAACTGTAGTCCAGTAGTCAAAGCCATACTCTTTGGCATAGCGCGCTGACTCTGCCAAGCGGATATCAAAGCAAACTTCGCACCTCTTGCCTCTTTCTGGCTCACGCTCTAGGGCTTTTGTTCTATCAAGCCAGTTGGCACTATCATAAGGACCCTCTATAAAATCTATTTGCAATCTTTCTGAGTATTTTTTCAGCTCATCACGACGCTTGTTATACTCTAAACGTGGATGAATATTGGGATCGTAAAAATAAATTGTCACCTCATAGTCAGCTGACAATTTTTGTAAAACATAGATTGAGCAAGGCGCACAACAAGCGTGCAAAAGTAATTTTGGTTTCATTTTTTTACTTACCTGCTAGTTTTTCCCTTATTATCTCCTCAATGGCATTTTGTAATTTTTTTAAATCTTCCGGTGAACCCTTGAATCCTGGTGTAGATTGATACCGAGAATTTTTAAAATCAACATCTTGTACTTTATGCTCAAGATCAAACTTAACGTAGCCCTCAGTCAATGTTTTTTCGGGGTCCACTCCACAAGAGTCAAACAAATGTTTATGCGTAGAGCCCGTTAAAAAAATAGTATAATTTTCACTTACTGCAAAACACCAAATACCACTCAAAGCATCATTGGTATCAACTCTCTTAAAATCTAATAATGCTTTATAATCAATTTCACTGGGTATATTTTCAAAAGGCATATACTCTTAATTAATTTTATTTACTTTCATATTTTCATCTCAAAACAAAAATCTATCTTCTAAGATTGCCAACGTTCATATAATTCTTCAACTCCTACCTGAGAAAGTAAAATCTGCGCGTCATTCTCAATTTGACTAATTAGACCACTTAATATCTCATTATCTATCTCCTGCCAAATTTCCCAGGCACTATAGCCAGGGCCACCCTCATGACCCACCTGATGAAAAGATCTTAAATTTTTTAGATAATGAGTACAAGCTTCATTGTAAGCTTCAGCTTCTTCGTCACTATGTGCATCAAATCCAATCATAACATGCTTATCCCCTGTAGCCGGTATAATACGTAAATTTACATTTTTTCTTTGCTCTGGATTAAATTCTGGCATATGTTTAAAACTATTTTATTTATTACTAACTGGAACACAACAAGCGTGCAGAAGGAGTTTGCGTTTCATCGTATTATATAAAAAATAATACTATGCCAAAAATTATCATGACAATAGACACTGCTATGGCCAACGGCGCAGTAGCTCTATACATTGTCATTGCTTTTTCAGCGCCCAAAATCAAACTCCAAAATTTAGCTTTAGTGTTTGTTATTATCGCCCTAGCATAATTTTCATCACGTAAAAATAAAATTGATTGCACTAACATCGAAAAACCTACTAGAATAAAAAAAGAAGTAAAAAATGGATCGCCTGACATCTTGCCTAAATTATAATTACTAATATGTATTAACCTATATTGTTTATCTGAAATACATAAAACAATTAAAGCTGACACGAAAATAAATAGTAACCCTCTTAAAAATTTGTTCATATTTTTAAATAATTTTATTACTTATATTTTTCCTTCTTTAATCAAATCAATAGATGATGGGCCACTTTGAGTTTTAAAAAATTACTACTATAACTTATCTTTATAGAGTGTCAAAGCATTCAGAAATTGGGAATGCAGTGGCTCTGGTAAATTATCCAAAGTAAACCAATCTAAATCATCAAATTTATGGGGCTCTCCATTTTTGACTTTATCTCTATCTACTAATACTTTGAAATCCAAAGCCACCCAGTGGGTTTTTCGCCCCTCATGCTCGCGATGCACATCACGATAGCCTAAAAATTCATATTCCAAAACATCAGTGCAATATTCTTCTTGGATTTCTTTTTTCAAAGTTCCTAGCACTGTGTCACCAAATTCTAAACCACCTCCACCCTGATCCCACCTACCATGTTCATCTCGACAATTATTTGACCTTTTGGCCATCAAAAAATTACCTTTACCATCATGACAAAAGTAACTAATACTAACTCCCGTATAATCAAAACCTTTTTTCATATCCCTAAATCAACTCTTTATCTTTACGAAGTTTTTTTATATATTCTAAGAATATTTTGCTGTTTTCTTCTGGACTTTTGGAGCTAATTGCCTTGGGCATATCCGAAAGATTAACACCGTAATAATTCCAGAAAAAACGTTCTAATATTTCATTAAATGTATCTATACCGTCTTTTTCCGATTTTGCGTCTTCCAATAAACACTCTTCCGCCAATTGTCTCAAATACGTAGCTTCAGCTGGAGTTGGATCAAAACCAATTGCCTGTTGCAAGTACATTAATACTTCCTGATACCAGGCAGCAGCACCATCAGATTTTTCTGGTTGATTGGATTTATTTTCAAAAGACATATCTTTAAAATAATTTTATTTCTTCACATCACTTTTTATCAGCTTCACAATTTCAGGAAACTTAGCGACTTGAAAATGTCCCTTGATATTTTTATAGATTATAATCTTCGCTTTTTTCAGCTTGGCTCGATATTTTTCAGCGTGCTCTACTGGCACAACATCATCTTGAGCTGAAAACAATAAATATAAATTTTTTGTATTTTTTTCTAAAAGTGACAAATCAGATTTTAACCTAAAACCATGTGGTGCTCGTTTATTAAAAAAAGGTGTACCCAATAAATAAACTGATAATAATTTTTTAGGAAATTTATGCTCTGATAAGTATTGGGCTAAAAAAATACCGCCCATAGAATTACCAACTAAAATAACATCACTTCTTAAAAATGGAAAAAATCTTTCAAAGTGAATAGCCCAATCTTGATAATTAGCATTTTCTCTCAGAGGCATTTGTGGTCTGATAATTTCAAATTTTTTCCCTAACCCCTTATCCAAAAAATCGCCGCTCCATTTATTTTTCTTCTTTATAGAAATTGGTCTTTTCTTTAAATAATCAAGATATTGCCTTCTGTTATCAAAAGCCATTCCGCCGTGAATAAAAAGTATTTGTGTTTTAGGCATAGATCTTAAAATAACTTATCGTTATCTGGCGTATGTAATCCAAAATATTCATAAGTCCTAGGCGTAGCTACCCGGCCTTTGGCAGTTCTAGCCAAAAACCCTAATTGCATGAGATAGGGTTCAATAATATCTTCTATAGTACCAGCCTCTTCTTGGACAGCAGCCGCTAGGGTATTGAGGCCCACTGGTCCACCCTTGAAGCTATCAATGATGACCTTCAAGAGCCTGCGATCTAGATCATCCAAGCCGTACTGGTCTATAGCCATCAGGTCTAGAGATTTTTTGGTCAGATCTAGTGAGATGTTGCCATCAGCTTTGACCTGAGCATAGTCACGCACGCGCTTCAAAACTCGATTGGCAATACGTGGCGTAGCTCGACTACGAGAGGCAATCTCTTGCCTTGCTTCTGGTACTATCTGTACTCCCAATATATCAGCCGAGCGCTTCAAGATATCTGATAGCTCCTCTGGGCTATAGAAGTCCAGACGAAAAGTCATGCCAAACCTGTCCCTAAGTGGTGAAGACAAAAGATTGTACCTAGTAGTAGCGCCGATCAAAGTAAACTTTGGTAAATCAAGACGTAATATCTGAGCAGATGGACCCTTGCCCAGGATGATATCCAAAGCAAAATCCTCCATAGCTGGATAAAGTATTTCTTCTATAGTTTTGTTGAGGCGATGAATTTCATCGATAAAGAGTACATCGCCAGGCTGGAGATTAGTAATCACTGCTGCTAAGTCGCCAGCTTTGGTGATAGCCGGTCCTGAGGTGACCTTGATACCAGCTCCCATCTCCTTGGCTACAATATGAGCCAAAGTGGTCTTACCCAAGCCTGGAGGTCCATAGAGTAGTACATGATCTAGTGGCTCACCTCTGCCCTTGGCTGCTTGGAGGACAATATCAAGATTGGCCTTGACCTGACTCTGGCCGATATAGTCCTGCAAACTTTGTGGCCGTAAAGTCAGATCCAGCACCTTGTCAGAGCTCTGCTCTACCGCTGATATTACTCTTTCACTCATGAAAAAATTGTTTAATAAATTTTACGGGCAGCGCGAGGATAAGGTATGACATCTTTGACATTTTTCATGCCAGTCAGATACATGACCAAGCGCTCAAAACCCAAGCCAAATCCCGAGTGTGGTGCTGAGCCCCAGCGACGAGTCTCCAGATACCATTCGTATAGTTTGGGATCCATTTTCTTTTGCTCCATACGCTTTTTGAGATGCTCATAGCGCTCCTCTCTCTGACTGCCTCCGACTACTTCACCAATACCTGGTAAAAGCAAATCGACACAAGCGACTGAGCGACCATCGTCATTGAGACGCATATAAAAAGATTTAAAATTTTCTGGATAGTTGGTCACGAGGACTGGCTTCTTGAAATATTCATCTACCAAGTAGCGCTCGTGCTCAATGAAAAGATCCTCTCCCCACTCTGGTTGGTTCTCAAACTTCTGACCAGACTTTTTGAGTATCTCTATGACTTCAGCAAAATCAACTCGCTCAAATTTTCCATCTAGTATGGCTGAGTAACGCTGCTCTAACTCTGGCTCGATATATTTTTGAAAAAATTCTATCTCAGTCGGACAGCTGGCTTGTATCTCTCGAGTGACACTCTTGATAAAATCCTCTATCAAATCAAGTAGGTCTTCAAAGTCATAAAAAGCCATTTCTGGTTCCATCATCCAAAACTCAGCGGCGTGGCGTGGAGTATCAGAGGGGTCAGCTCGAAAAGTCGGCCCAAAGGTATAGACAGCGTTGTGTGACAAGGCAAAAGGCTCAGCCTCGAGCTGTCCACTGACTGTAAGATATGCTGGTTGTTTGAAAAAGTCATTGGCATAGTCTAGGCCCTTGTCTTTGATCTCATTGAGATTCAGACTAGTGACCTGAAAAGCTTCACTACCACCTTCGCAGTCATTGACAGTGATGATGGGCGTATGCAAATAGACAAAATCTTTTTTTTGAAAATAGTTGTGTATAGCTGCAGCCAGCTTGGAGCGCATTTTGAAGACTGCATAGAAGGTATTTGTCTTGGCACGCAAGTGTGGATAGGAGCGTAAAAACTCCATGGTATGCCTCTTCTTTTGCATGGGATAGTCAGCATCCACCAAGCCTACAACTTTCAAATCTTTGACTTGCATTTCCTTTTTCTGGCCCTGAGCTGGTGACTGGACTATAGTGCCAGTAGCAGTGATGCAGACACCAGTGAGCAAGTCAGTCTCTTTCCAATCTGACTTAGCAGAGCTAGTATCCAGGACTAGCTGCAGGGACTCAAAACAAGAACCATCATTGAGCTCAATGAAAAATAAATTTTTACTAGAGCGGACTGTTTTGATCCAGCCGTAGACTGCGACCTCTTTTGGCTCAAAAGAATCTTTGATGATTTCTGAAATTTTTGTCCTTTGTGTATTTAACATAATTTTAAAATTATTATTTTGACTGACTATTAGATGAAAGTAATATTTGATACTTTGTCATCAGCGTCTTTGAAGCGCATCAATCTGACACCTTGAGTAGCGCGTCCCAAAATACTGACAGACTTTATAGGCAGTCTTATGACCTGACCTTTTTTGGAGATGATGATAATATCTTCACTCTCTACTCTTGAGCTGATGATACGAGCACCAGCTATAGTGCCGGTCTTGGCTGTGATCTGAGCTGTCTTGATGCCAGAGCCACCGCGTCCCTGCACTTTGTAAGCGGATAGTGAAGTACGCTTACCAAAGCCATTATGCATGATGACAAAGAGTTGCTCGTCTTTGTTGGCCTTGCCTTCAGCAATAATATCAAAGCCTACTACTTCGTCATTTTTCTTGAGACGGACTGAGCGGACACCAGCAGCGTTGCGTCCCATGTCACGCACATCTTTTTCTTTGAAGCGGATGGACTGACCATTGGCCGTGACCAAGATGATATCATCTTTACCAGTCGATGGCTGGACCCAGTTCAAAGCATCATCACCTTTGAGCTTGATAGCGATAAGACCTGAGCGACGGACATTGCTGAATTGGTCGAGGGCTACTTTTTTGATGATACCTAGCCTTGTGACCATGACAAAATATTTGAAAGCACTAAAGTCTTCACTTTGTAATATAGAAGATATAGTCTCTTCTGGTGATAGTTGTAAAAAGTTGACTATATTTTGACCCTTTGATGTCCTAGACATAGCTGGCACTTCGTAGGCTTTGAGCTGGAAGGCACGACCACGACTAGTGAAGAACATGAGATCAGCATGAGTGTTGGTCGCCAAAAATAGCTGTACCTCATCTTGCTCTTTGGTAGTAAGCCCAATCACTCCTTTGCCACCTCTTCCTTGGGTCTTGAAAATCTCTGGAGACAAACGCTTGATATAGCCATCGTGAGTCAAAGTAATGACCGTGGACTCATTTGGTATCAAGTCTTCAGTGTTCATCTTATTAACCGCAGACTTTACTACGCGAGTTCTGCGTTCATCAGCAAAGCGCTCACGCAAATCTTTGAGCTCATCCTTGATGATAGACAATACTTTGGCTTTGCTACTCAAAATGGCAGTCAATTCTTTGATGAGTTTCAATTTGTCTTTCAACTCTTGCTCTATCTTCAATCTCTCGAGGTTAGCTAGATTCTGCAAGCGCATCTCTAAGATAGCTAGAGCCTGTCTTTCGGATAGCTTGAACTTTGTCATCAAATTGGTCTTGGCTACTTCTTTGTCTTTGGAAGCACGAATAGTCTTGATGACCATGTCAATCTTATCAAGAGCAATATTCAAACCTTCCAAGATATGAGCTCTATCCTTGGCCTTGTCCAAATCATATTGAGTACGACGTACTACTACTGCCTGACGATGTTTGATGTATTCCTCTAAAATATTTTTCAAAGTCAAAACACGAGGCTGCAGACCATCTACTAGAGCCAACATGTTCACATGAAAAGTTTCTTGTAGTTGGGTATACTTGTAGAGATTGTTCAAAACTTTTTTGGGATAGGCTTCTTTTTTGAGCTCAATCACCACTCGGACACCATGTCTATCAGACTCATCACGTAGATCTTTGATACCGTCTATTTTTTTGTCTTTGACTAGCAAAGCAATTTTTTCTAGCAAGGTAGCTTTGTTCACTTGGAAAGGTATAGAGGTGATGACAATCTGATACTGTCCGGCTTTGGCCTCCGTAATCTCTGCCTCACCACGACAGACAATACCACCACGACCAGTGGCATAGACAGTCTTGATATCTTCAGCACTATAGATCACACCACCAGTTGGGTAGTCTGGGCCTTTGACAAACTCTAGCAAGTCATCGACTGTAGCATCGGGGTTGTCTATAACTGCCGTAGTAGCATCAATCAATTCACCAAGATTGTGCGGAGGAATAGCAGTAGACATACCGACGGCAATACCAGTAGCGCCATTGAGCAGAAGGTTTGGCAGCTTGGCTGGCAAAACCTTTGGCTCTTGTTGTGAACCATCATAGTTGGGTACGAAATCTACTGTATTTTTATCAATATCAAATAACAACTCTTCGGCTAAAGCCTCTAGCTTGGCCTCAGTATAACGCATGGCCGCTGGTCTATCTCCATCCATAGAGCCAAAGTTTCCCTGACCTCTGACCAGCGTATAGCGCATAGCAAAATCCTGAGCCATACGAGCCATAGTATCATAGATAGCTGAGTCGCCATGAGGATTATATTTACCCATCACTTCACCGACTACGGTCGCTGATTTTCTGAATTTGACATTGTGTCGCAGACCAACACTCCACATAGCATACAAGATCCTACGATGAACTGGCTTCAAACCATCGCGTACATCAGGCAAAGCACGAGAGACTATGACACTCATGGCATAGTCTAGATAGGAGCTCTGCATCTCCTCGGCTAGCGATAGAGACTCGACATGACCACGATTATTGTCATTGACTGGTGCGGTAGATTTCTTGGCCTCTGAATTTTTTTCTGATTGGGAATTTGATTTTACTTTTGGCATAAAACTATTTAATACTTGTAGTAGCAGTACTAGTCGAGACTGTCGTACTAGTCGACGTGCTTGATAATTTATTGTTTAAATATTCTTTGGCTGCTGCCAATAACTCCTGTTGTTTGCGATCTTTGACGAGCTTGTTTTGCAGTTCGTTCCACTGTAGCTTACTGAGCTCTAAACTATTTTGTACTTCCTGGAAAACACTGGGGTTAGAATTTTGACTATTATCTATCATCGTAGGGGCAGCTTGCGAAGAAACACTCAGTCTACTCCAGAGCACTATCACTCCCAGAAAAGACAGCAGGGCTAAAAAAAATGTAAAGTAAATTTTATTTTTGTTATTGTGCAAAATGATCATAGTTGTGGTTTTAGCACTACCAATTTCATATCATCTTGTGGCAGATCTTTGGTACTGACTTTGAATTTGTCATACTCCTCTACTTTGACTCCAAACTCTTTGACAAATATCTCCAGAGAATCTGCTTTATTTTTTAACTCTTTGACTCCATAGGCACTAGGTATAACTATACGTGGCTCAATCTGACCAATCACGCTATTGGCTTGCTTGGCGTTAGCCATCTCACCACCTCCTACTGGAGTGATCAAAATATCCGCGCCTGATACTAGCTCCAGATCTTTGTCAGTCAAAGATTGTCCACCATACTCACCCAAAAAAGCAATGCGCACATCTTCAAAGATGATCAAGTAAATCAAATGCCCATTGGTCTGACGACCATAGACAAAAATATCTTTAGCCTCATACTCACCAGCGCTATCAATCAACATCACATCTTCGTCTAGCTTACACTCGGCGACTTTTTGTGGATCAGTGAAAATAGCAATGTCGCTTTTGACTTTGCCAAACTTATAATTTTTGTCTAAAGCATAAGGATTCAAAACAATACTATGCTGGCTATTTTGGATCTTAAAATAGTTATAGCCGGACCATGAAATATACATAGATTTTTACCAATTTAAGCTTATTAAATCCTCATAATTTTAACATGATTTTTGACAAAAGTAAACTCAAAAAATAGGTAAAAATAGGGCTTTTTATAGATAAAAATGGCTATTTTTACTAGCGGCTGAAAGCCCTTGATTTTTTTAACGCTTTGTGTTAATATAAAGCAACTTAATTTTATTAATAAACATCTTGAATCGCTAATATTTTGCTGGCTTTTCAAGAACTCATAGCCTTAAAGCTAGGGGTTAACAATTTAACAATTAAATGACAAGCAAAAAACCTACCGTTAATTCTAATCATCCTATGGATATTTTATTGCAAAAAGATGATGCAATAAAAGTGCCAAAAATTGGTGATTTGGTTGAAGGTACTGTAATCAGTATCTCTAAAAATGAGATTTATCTAGACTTAGCCGGTATCACTACCGGTATTATTCGTGGCCGAGAAATCTACGATGAGTCTACTGAATTTTCTAATTTAAAAATCGGCGATGTAGCCCAGGCCACTGTTGTGGGTTTGGACAATGAAAATGGCTACATGGAGCTATCCCTACGTGAAGCCGGACATAAAAAAGCTTGGGATAACCTAGAAAAACTATACAAAGAAGGTAAAATAGTTGACTCTAAAGTCATCGATGCCAATAAAGGTGGTTTGATGATCAAGATTGGTAATGTCATCGGATTCTTACCAGTATCACAATTGACCATTGAGCACTATCCTCGTATCGAAGGTGGTGATAAAAATAAAATCTTGACTCACCTCAAGAGTTTTACCAACCAATTGCTCAAAACCAAAATCATTGACGTCAATGAAAAAGACGAAAAACTGATCGTCTCTGAAAAAGCCGCCTGGGATGACAAGCAGAGAAAAGTTGTTTCCCAATTCAAAGTTGGCGACAAAGTCAAAGGTAAGGTCACTGGCGTGGTCAACTTTGGTGCTTTCGTAGAGTTTGGCGATGGCCTAGAAGGCTTGGTCCACATCTCTGAGCTAGCCTGGCAACGTATTGATGATCCACGCGATATTATCAAAGTTGGTGATATTGTCGAGGCAGAAATTATCGAAATAGAAGAAACTAAGATTTCTTTGTCTATCAAAAAATTACAAAAAGATCCATGGACTACTGTCCAGGAAAAATATAAAATCAACGATAAGGTAAAAGGCAAAGTATTGAAAGTCAATCCTTTTGGTGCCTTTGTAGAACTAGATCGTGATATACATGGCTTGGTCCATATCTCTGAATTGAGCGACAAAAAACTCAACTCACCAGATGCTGCTATCAAAGTCGGTGAAAACTATGAATTCACTATCTTGAGTATCGAACCAGAAAACCACCGCTTGGGCCTATCTCTCAAAGGACCAAAAAAAGCCAAGGAAGAAGTAGCTGAAGCCACAGAAGCTAAGACCGAAGAAAAAACCGAAGTCGCTGAAACTACTACAGCAGAAACTCCTGCCGAAAGCTCCAAAGAATAAAAACTGACATTATTTTATTTTGGTGCTAAAATAAAATATAATTAAGCAATATTATGAACAAAAATATAAAAAATATTGCCATCTTTTTTCTAATGCTTATTTTGCTGTTGGGTATCTTTAGTTTTTTTGACAGCTCCAGCAAAAAAAGCACAGAGATCAGCGTGGCTAAACTAGTCAGCCAGATAAATGCTGACCAAGTAAAAAACATCACCGTCACTGGCAGCAAGCTAGATATCACACTCAAGGACGACACTACTGCTACTACACACAAAGAAGTTAACGAGCCTTTGAGCGACATGCTCAAAAACTACGGTGTCAGTAGCGACAAGATAGCTGCTATTGATATCACTATCAAAGATGAAAATAGCAACAACAGCTGGTGGATGACTATATTACCATACATACTACCGCTATTTATCATCATTGCTGTAGTTTGGTTCATGATGCGCCAAGTACAGGGTGTCAACAATCGCGCTATGTCTTTTGGTCAATCTGGTGCCAAAATGGCCAACCAAAACAACAAAGTAACCTTTGGTGATGTGGCTGGTGCCTACGAAGCCAAAGAAGACCTCAAAGAAATTGTAGACTTTTTACGTAACCCTCAAAAATTTACCGACGTTGGTGCCAAGATTCCTCGTGGCGTGCTACTACTAGGTGCTCCTGGTACTGGCAAGACCCTACTTGCTCGCGCTGTAGCTGGTGAAGCCAAAGTGCCATTTTTCCATATCTCTGGTTCAGAGTTTGTAGAAATGTTTGTCGGTGTGGGTGCTTCCCGTGTTCGTGATTTATTCAAAAAAGCCAAAAAGGCTTCCCCTTGTCTGATCTTTATAGACGAGATTGACGCTGTCGGCAGACAGAGAGGAGCTGGACTAGGTGGCTCACATGATGAAAGAGAGCAAACCTTGAACCAGATCTTGGTAGAGATGGATGGTTTTGATAATCAAACCAATATCATAGTCATCGCTGCTACCAACAGACCAGATGTCTTGGATCCAGCCTTGTTAAGACCAGGTCGTTTTGATCGCCAAGTAGTGATAGATTTACCTGATATCAAAGACCGCGAAGAAATATTGAAAATACACGCCAAAAATAAACCACTAGAAGAAGATGCTAATCTCAAAATAGTAGCCCAAAGAACTCCTGGATTTTCTGGAGCAGATTTGGCAAACCTCTTAAACGAAGCTGCCATAGTAGCCGCCAAAAAAAATGAAAAAAAGATCAAGGGTCAGAATGTTTTAGATGCTATTGAGCGCGTGCTATTGGGTCGTGAAAGAAAATCACATATTTTATCTGACAAAGAGAAAAAGGTCACTGCCTATCATGAGGCTGGACACGCCCTAATCTCTCATGTCCTACCCCACTCTGATCCAGTACACAAAGTATCTATCATCTCTCGTGGACGAGCAGCTGGCTATACTATCAATCTCCCAGATGAAGAAAAGAAGATGACTAGCTACTCTGACTTTGTAGACAATATGGCTGTATTACTCGGAGGCTTTGCAGCTGAAAAAATATTTTTCGATGAAGTCACTACTGGTGCTAGCAATGATCTAAAAAAAGTCACCCAAATGGCTAGACAGATGGTCACTCAATACGGCATGGACCACAAGCTAGGACCACGCACCTTTGGTGAAAAAGAAGAAATGGTTTTCTTGGGCAAAGAAATACATGAGCGCAGAGACTATAGTGAAAAAACTGCTGAAGTCATAGATGAGGAAATATCTAACTACATCAAACAAGCTCTCAAAACTGCTGAAAAGACCATCACTGACCACAAAGAAAAAATGGATAAAATAGTTGCTCAACTCATTGAGAAAGAAACTATTGAAAAAGAAGAATTTGAAGCCATAATGGCTTAATAAAAACCCCGTCAACTGACGGGGTTTTTTAAATTTGACACTATAGTTCAATTTTGTTAGCATAAAAATATGAGATTATCACAGCAAGTCAACTTAACTTGGTGGACCACCTATTGATGTAGGCGGTGATTTATTTGTTTTAGTTAAATTTGCTAACCGCCTATTTTAGGTGGTTTTTTGATGCTTATAAAAATATGGTAAAAGATAAATTCTATTTTAAAAATTTAGCTACCCATTATTGGCGCCTGTTTTAGTTATAAATATTTAACAATTTTTAATATTAACAAAATATATATGAAAAAAATAACTTTACCAAGTACCACTGGATTTTTTGGTAAATATGGTGGTCAATTTGTACCACCAGAGTTAAAACAAGTGCTTGACGAAGTGGAACGGGCTTACAAAGAGGCTCAAAAAGATCCTGTGTTTATCCAAGAATACCAGCAGCTCCTTGCTGACTATGTTGGGCGCCCTTCGCCATTATTTTTAGCTAAAAATCTAACCAAAAAATTAGGTGGTGCTAAAATATATTTAAAAAGAGAAGACCTTAATCATAGTGGTGCCCATAAAATAAACCACACACTAGGTGAAGCCTTACTAGCCAAAAGAATGGGGAAGAAAAAATTATTAGCTGAAACTGGAGCCGGACAACATGGCGTAGCCTTGGCTACTGCTGCTGCTTTGGTGGGTTTAGAATGCGAAATACATATGGGAGCTATTGATATCAAAAAACAGCACCCCAATGTCTTGCGCATGCAACTACTCGGTGCCAAAATTGTGGAAGTTAATAATGGAGGTCAGTGCCTTAAAGATGCTGTTGACAGTGCTTTTGCTAGCTATCTCAAAGATTACCAAAATACTTTTTTTGCTATTGGTTCAGTAGTGGGACCACATCCCTACCCTATGATGGTTAGAGATTTTCAATCTATAGTAGGACAAGAGACAAGAAAACAAATTCTAGATAAAGAAAATCGTTTACCAGATTATCTACTTGCTTGTGTTGGCGGTGGATCAAATGCTATTGGCTTGTTTCACACCTTCTTAGATGATGACGTCAAGATGATAGGCGTAGAGCCATCTGGTAAAAACTTGCAAGCTGGTAATCATGCTGCCACATTGAGTCTAGGTCAACCCGGCACTATACACGGTATGTTCACTTATCTATTACAAGATGAAGCTGGACAACCTTTACCTGTACACTCTATAGCTTCTGGTCTTGACTACCCTGGTGTGGGACCACAACATTCTTTTTTCAAAGATAATAAAAGAGTTGAGTATGTGACTGTCAATGACCGAGAGGCCATAGAAGCTTTTATGTTACTCAGTAAAAGTGAGGGGATCATACCAGCCCTAGAAAGTGCACATGCCATAGCCCATGCTATAAAACTATCTAGTAAGCTAGCAAAAGATCAGATAATTATAGTCAACTTATCCGGCCGAGGCGACAAGGATCTTGACTATGTTGACGAACTAATCAAGCTTACAAAGAAAAAAAATTAAAAAACGCTAAAATCCAGCCCCTGACGAGGGGCTGGATTTATTTTACTTAAATTATAATTTTAACTATAATACTTGCATGAAAATTATAAAATTAATCCATAGCGCCATCTGGATAATAATGGTCACGGCTATATTCTATATTCTCTATGCTGGTATCAATAATCGACTAGATGTCTATTTATGGATATCGCTAGGCTTGATGGTACTAGAGGGAATTACTCTACTCATCAACAAGGGTAGTTGCCCACTCACTATAGTAGCTAAAAAAAGTAAACCTAATTACCAAGATGGTGATGATATATTTTTACCCAAATGGCTAGCCATACACAATAAATTAATTTTTGGCTCCATACTATCACTTGGTCTACTTATAGTATTCTACAGATTAATGAACAAATAAAAAATTTAAGAACAATCACTCGATGTGATTGTTCTTTTATATATGCCTAAAATATGTTATAATAATATCGAATCAAAATAAAAGCTTAAAATAAAAAATATGGAACCATTTTATCGTAAAATTTTTGGCCAATCATGGCAGGTCATCAAACAAAACTTTCATTTATTATTTTTTGGACTATTCGCTTCACTACTAGGATTCAATGAAATAAAAATGGTCTTTGATTTCCAGGGTGCCAATCCAGATTTTTTGGGCTCTTGGATCATCACCTGGTGGAACAGTATCCAAAAATTAGCTAGCCAGGGACAATTTATCAACTGGTCAATGACAGATAGCTACATCACCCTGATCGGACTATTTATCATCTACGCTGTCATTTTGATACTATCAATTTCTTCACAGGGTGCCTTGATACATAGTGCTGCCAAACACCTCAAAAATGGTCGCAACAAAGCCAATAGTAGTCTAGCTGTATCTTTAGAAAAATTTTGGCCACTACTAGGCATCAACCTTATAAACACTGTCATTGGTTATTTCTTTATTATTTTTGTCATTAGTCCCATGATCAATCTCATCGCTATCAATAGCGGACTAATGTTTTACTTTTTACTTTCTTTGATTATATTCTTCTTGCTCATACCATTGATGGTCATGATATCTTTTGCTACACGTTTTGGGATGGGATACATAGTGATCTACAACCAGACACTTTGGCAAGCATTCAACAATGGCTGGGAATTGTTCAGAGCCAACTGGGTCATCACTATAGAGAGCGCTATCACTATCATACTATTTTCTATCATTTATATTGTCATTGGTTTTGCTAGTATTGCTTTTATATTCTCCCCATTTATAGTCCTAGCCTTACTCATGCATATCAGTCCTATGGTCTTCTATCTTTTGATAATCATCGGCTCATTTGCTGCTATCGCCGTCTTCTTGCTGGTCACTTCTTTTTATGGAGCCTTTTATAATCTGCTCTGGGCAAATATCTTCTTGCGCCTCAATGGCAAAGGACCAAGTCACAGCAAAGTACACCGCTTGGCACACAAACATTTGCCAGCTTTGACTAGATAAAATATACAATGAAACCGCCTCACAGGATAAACTTGAGACGGTTTTTTGATTGACTTTATACTTGAGCAAAAGTATAATTTATCATAAGTATAGAGTAATGTAAAAATAAATGGACGATCCAAAAAAAGCCCAACCATTTTCTGATGAGATTAGCAAAAAACTAAACACCAAGCTTAGTGATATTGCTACCAAGGAAAAAGAAAATGAAGTTGAAAAAAAAGCTACAGCCTTAGGTTTGTCTTATATAAATCTAGACAAGTTTCCTATTTCCCAAGAAGCCTTGAAGCTAATCAATGAAGAGCAAGCTGAAGCTTTGCAAACGGTTTGCTTTCTATTTACTGGTGAAGAAATCCGACTAGCTTCTATCAACCCCAATAACCCCCAAGTATCCAACCTAGCCAAAGAACTAGCCGACACTCATCATGCTAGAGTCAAAGTCTACATGATCTCTGAAAATAGCCTAGCTATAGCTAGCAAGGTATATGCCAAGATCCCAAGCATCATCCATCTAGAGGGCATCAACATCACCGAAGAAGCTTTGGCCAAATTTGATGAAAAGCTGACCAACTTTGATTCTCTACAAAACTTGGTCCAGGAGACTAGCCTCACCGAGGCTATCAATTTGATTATCGCTGCTGGCCTGAAATTCTTGGCTTCTGATATTCATATAGAGGCTGAAGAAAAAGATGTCAAAGTTCGTTTTCGTATTGATGGTACACTATACAATGTCCTCTCCATGCCCAAAGAAGCCAATGAAAAAGTCAATTCCCGCATCAAATTGCTAGCTGGCCTAAAATTGAACACTGGTAACAAACCACAAGATGGTAGATTTTCTATCACCTTGAGCAATGACAAAGTAGATGTGCGTGTCTCTATCATACCAGCGGCCTATGGCGAAAGTATTGTCATGCGTATCTTGAGAGCCTCTAGTGCTGGACTACAATTTGATGAACTGGGCCTCAAAGGCAAAGCCTACAATGACCTAGCCAAACAGATGACCAAGCCAAATGGTATGTTGATCGCCACTGGTCCCACTGGCTCTGGTAAAACTACTACTTTGTACGCTATTTTAAACAAACTCAATCGTCCAGAAACAAAAATAATCACCCTAGAAGACCCTATCGAATACAAACTTCCCGGCATCATCCAAAGTCAAGTGGAAAGTAAATCTAGCAATGACAATAAATCAGAAGCTGAAAAAAATACAGCCTATACTTTTGCTAGAGGTTTGAGAGCCATACTGCGTCAAGATCCTGATATTGTGATGGTTGGTGAAATTCGTGATCTAGAAACAGCTGATGTGGCTATCAATGCCGCCCTGACTGGACACTTGATGCTCAGCTCCATGCATACCAACTCAGCTGCTGCGACTATACCACGTATCCTAGCCATGGGTGTGCAGCCATTTTTACTAGCCCCAGCTCTTGATGCCATCATCGGACAAAGATTGGTCAGGAGACTGTGTCAGCACTGCAAAGTAGAAGATGATACCATAGATACAAATACGACCACGGAAATACTCAATGCTCTCAGTAACATAGCTCCCGAATCAGGACATTCAGTAGCTGATATCAATAACTTAAAATTTTTCAAATCTACTGGTTGCGACCAATGCCACAATCTTGGCTACAAGGGTCGAGTGGGCATCTACGAAATCTTTACCATGACACCAGAGATAGAAAAATTAATTTTGGCTGGCAATGTCTCTGAATACGAAATAGAAAAAATAGCCGTCAAAAATGGTATGATCACCATGCTTCAAGATGGACTACTCAAAGCTCGAGATGGACTGACCTCGGTCCAAGAAGTATTCAGCAAAGTAAAAGATTAAAAAATAAAAGCCCCCAACTTAGGGGGCTATTTTTTTCTTGGCTTGAGCTAATTTTTCTTTTACCTCATCTACTACTTGTCGCGGTGCATTGTCTACAAAAGATTTATTGGCTAATTTGGCTTCTAGGCTAGCTATATATTTTTGCATACTAGCAAGCTCTTGCTCTTTAAGTGGCTTGTGCAGGTTGACGATAAAATATCCATGAGTAGTATTAAATTTCACTCCATCAATCACACTATTTTGCAAGGTCACACCAGCAAGATGTGCGGCTGTCAATTTTGATTCTTGAATCAATAGCTTATCTTCGATATAGCAATCTGGTTTATCAGCATTGCGCATTTTATTCTCGGCCTTGAGATTACGAATCATACTGACTAGCTCCATGAGCTCAGCAAAAGCACTGACCGCTGCCTGATCTTGCTCCTTGGCTTTGGGCCAATGCTCAATCATCATCAAGTGTTCTGGCTTAAACTGTTGCCAAATCTTTTCTGTGACAAAAGGGGTAAAAGGATGCCACATGATCAATGTGCGCTCCAAAATATACAATAAAATGTCGTCTTTATTTTTTTCAAACTTGGCTAGCTCCAAATACCAATCAGCCAGCTTTGACCAAGTGAATTCATAAAGCTTCTCACCGGCCGCTGACAAATTGTACTTGTGAAAATCTGTTGTCACTTGCTCTACTAGCTCATTGTACTCTGATAAAATCCAAGCATCAGCCAAAGTCTTGGCTTGTGGTTGCTCCTTGACTCTCTTGACTTCACTAACCGTCGAAAAAATAAAGCGAGAAATATTCCAAAGTTTATTGACAAAATTACGATAACCGGCAATTTTTTCTTCATACAATCTAGAGTCATTGCCAGGGGCTGTACCCATGATAGTAGATAAACGCAAAGCATCGGTGCCATATTTATCTATCATCTCTATAGGATCAATACCGTTACCCAATGACTTACTTAACTTCCTACCCTCTTTATCACGCACCAGACCATGTAGATAGACTAGACTAAAAGGTTTGTCGCTGAGTAAATATTCAGTCATCAATATCATCCTAGCCACCCAAAAGAAAATAATATCATAAGCTGTCTCCATCAAGGCAGTGGGGTGGTATAGCTGCAAATCTTTGGTGTCTTCTGGCCAGCCCAAAGTAGAAAAAGTCCATAGAGCCGAAGAAAACCAAGTATCCAAAGTATCTTGATCTTGGGTGATGTGTTTACCGGCAGCCTTGGTCATAGCCTCAGCTTCATCATGAGCTACTATAATCTGCTTGTCATCTGTATACCAGATGGGAATACGATGTCCCCACCACAATTGTCTAGAGATACACCAATCATGGAGATTCTCCATCCAGTTGAAATAAGTTTTTTCAAAACGATGAGGTATGATTCTGATGTCCTTGTGTTTGATGACCTCTACAGACAATTCTTTTAATGACTTGTTGCGGCCGGGTATTTTTTTGTCTACAGCCACAAACCATTGTTCTGATGGCAATGGCTCAATGGCCGTTTGACAACGATAGCAAACGGACAAATTGTTTGTGATATCTTCTACTTTTTCTAGCAAGCCACTAGCCTGTAGATCGGCCACAAATTTTTCTCTAGCTTCCAATACATTCAAACCGGCATACTTACCACCGCTAGATAATATTTTACCCTGCTCATCTATTAGCTTGATAATCTCCAAACCATTTTTTTGCGCAAAATCATAATCCACCAGACTATGAGCCGGAGTCACACCTATAGCTCCAGAGCCAAACTCTGGGTCAACACTGTTGTCTGCAAAAACTTTTACTTTGATCTTGTGTCCAGCTAGATCAATGTCTAAAATTTGACCAAGATATTTCTGATACCGTACATCGTCAGGATGCACGGCTATACCAGTGTCTGCGAGCTTGGTCTCTGGTCTAGTAGTAGCCACCACAAATGGACCATATTTTATATAATACAGCTTAGCATTTTGCTCTTCATACTCTACTTCATCATCAGCTAGAGTTGAGGCACAGCGCGGACACCAATTGACAATGCGATAGCCACGAT
Source organism: uncultured Gammaproteobacteria bacterium (assembly GCA_964424615.1). Lineage (GTDB taxonomy): Bacteria > Patescibacteriota > Patescibacteriia > UBA1558 > GWA2-36-10 > CALMZN01. The sequence continues at coordinate 25,588 of CAYRIU010000016.1, forward strand.
ATATCAATCCGTCATTGTACATGCGGATAAAAGCCTCGTTGACAGCCCTAGACAAACCATCGTCAAGAGTATAACGCTCGCGTGACCAATCACAACTAGATCCCATGCGCCTGATCTGCTCACGTATCGTGCCTTGAGAGTCAGCAACATAATTTCTGACTCTCTCCAAAAATTTTTCTCTACCCAAAGTATGACGATCCGTACCTTCGGTAGCTAATATTTTTTCTACTTTTGTCTGAGTAGCAATAGAAGCATGATCAGTGCCTGGCACCCACAAAGCTCTATAGCCCTGCAGACGCTTGTAACGGATGATAGTATCCTGAATACTCAAACCAGCAGCATGGCCAATATGCAAAATACCAGTGGCATTTGGCGGTGGCATGGAGATAGTAAAAGCCGGACCATCAGTTCGCAAATTATCAGGATTAAAAAAACCACTATCCAACCATACTTGATAAATATCTTTTTCGTGTAAGGCTGGCTCGTAAGCTTTTGGTAAATCTATTGGTGTATTCTGATCACTCATACTAGGCAATCGTCACTTTTCTTTCTAGGCTATTCATATATTCAATAGTAATATTGATAGTATTTTTTGGCAAATTGGCAACTCTATCGGCCCACTCAATCACTACTATGTTTTCTGGATCATGCAAATAATCTGCTAAACCAATTTCTTCTAAATCGTCTACCTTTTCCAAACGATAACAATCAACGTGTACCAATCTTTTTATTTTGGCGTGCTTGGTCTGATATATTTTCATCAATACAAAAGTAGGGCTAGTGATATTATCTTCTATGCCCAATGCTTTGGCTAGACCTTTGACAAAAACTGTCTTACCAGCACCCAGATTTCCCACCAAAGCCAAAACTTCACCACCCTCTAATCCCCCAATCAATTCTTGGGCTATGTGTTCTGTGTCGTTATGATTTTTGGATATATATTCTTTCATTATCTATTGTCTTATAAACAGAAAAAAATTATGAATTATTATGTATTATACCTTACTGACTAGAATTACTCAAAAAAAACTATTTTTCTACCAAGTGCCAATTGGCTTGTGGTTCTAGCTGACTCAATTTCTCACCAGAGACTAGCTTGGCTTTTTTATTTTTCAATTTATAAAAAGCTGCTACTGCTATCATGGCAGCATTATCGCCGGTGTATTTGATCTCTGGAGCAAAAAACGACAAGGCTAGTTTATCAGCGTTGCTTTGTAAATTTTGCTTGAGAAAGGTATTGGCTGATACACCACCGGCAAGCATGATGGATTTAGCACTGTATTTTTTGGCTGCCAAAAATGTTTTTTTGACCAAAACATCAGTGACTGCCAATTGAAAACCAGCACAAATATCTGCTACGTCTTGTTGGGTGATCTTTTGCTTTTTTTCCAAAAAATATAAAATCGCTGTCTTCAAACCAGATAGACTAAAATCAAAATTATGACTATTGATCATTGGTCTAGGAAAATCATATTTGTGAGCATTACCCATCAGTGCTAGCTTACTGACTATCGGACCACCTGGGTATCCCAAACCCAAGAGTTTAGCCACTTTATCAAAAGCCTCACCGACTGCATCGTCTAGTGTTTTACCAATGAGCTGATATTTGCCATGATCTTTCATCAGTACCAGCTCAGTGTGTCCGCCCGAGACAATCAAAACTATACTGGGAAATATATTCGCACTATTGGCCTGCAATTCCTTGTGGGTCAACCAATTGGAATAAATATGTCCCTCCAGATGATTGATAGGAATCAAAGGCTTAGCACTAGCTAGACTCAAAGCTTTGGCAGTCGCTACTCCCAAAACTAGAGAGGTCACTAGACCTGGTCCTTGAGTAAAAGCAATATAATCAATATTTTTTAATTTATTTTTACCCAGAGTGTGATCAAGCAGTGGCATGATGGTTTCTAGATGTTTGCGAGAGGCTACTTCTGGTACGACCCCGCCGTATTTTTTATGGATATTGACCTGAGAATAGACTGCATCTTTCTCTAAATACAAAAAACCCCTTCGCTCAGTCAAGACCGCCAAGGCAGTTTCATCACAAGATGTTTCTATGGCTAAAATACGCATATATCTATTATAGCAGATATAATATTTTATGATAAAAGGACCGTAGTGTCAATCTGTGTTTTGACTGTTTTCTTTTCTATAAAAATAATATAAGCTATAAACATGTCCAGACAAAAACTCAAAAAATTTGCCGAACTAAAAACTTTTACTAATGTCTTAGAGTTTGGTAATAAAAATTTTGACAAAAAACTCAAAAAATTTATAAGCAAAGCCAATAAATTAATCTTGGAATTGGGCTGTGGTAAGGGTGAGTATAGTCTGGCTCTAGCTGAAAAAAATCCTCACTACAAATATATTGCCCTCGATATCCAAGGCGAGCGACTATGGCATGGTGCTAAAATAGCCCAAGAAAAAAAATTAGACAACTTATTGTTCCTACGCTTTCAGGCAGATTTTTTGGAAAAAATATTTTCTGAGCTATCTATCGATGAAATATGGATCACTTTCCCCGATCCCTATCCCAGGAAAAAACAAGCTAAAAAAAGATTGGTGTCTTCACAATTTTTAAAAAAATATCAAAAAATTCTCAAAGATAAGGGGATTGTCAACCTCAAAACAGATGATAAAAAATTGTTCAGCTATGCTGTAAAATCTGCCAAAGAAATGAACTTCAAAATAGCTAAAAAAATAGTTGATATCTACAAACAGAAAAGCTTAAAGTCAGAACTCAAGATAAAAACCTATTTTGAAGAAAAGCACTTAAAAGCCCATAAAAAAATCCACTATTTAAAAATACAAAAAATCAGCTAAAACAAAGCTAAAAAGGCCTATTATTGGGTCTTTTTTAATATTGACAGAATTGCCATTATATGATATAATTATATATTAATTAATTCACGGATATGAAAAAAATTAATATACTCAGCTTAATAATAATTATTCTATTATCTTTAGCCACTCCTCTATTTACTAGGGCTGATGTTGTAATTTCTAATATCAAAGTATATAACCTGCGCAATAACATGGTTGATATATCTTGGTTTACCTCTGAGCCTAGTAAAGCCTATATCTCCTATGGACTGAGTCCAGATGATCTCAATCTATATATGGGCTATGGTGCCTATCACTATGATCATGTCAGTACTTTGACTGGCTTGGTCAAAGATAAAAATTATTATTACAAACTAGTAGTTGAAGATAATGGTGGTCGTCGTTTTGAAACCTACATACAAACATTTTCTACCAAGGGTATGGTCGATACCAACAAGCCAACTATCTTGAGCTCCAAGGTCCTACAGACTACTGGCAATGCTGTAGCTATATCTTGGGTTACTGACGAAATCACCAAAAGTAAAATAGTCTACAGTGTCATAGACAGCGCCCACAAATCTACTATCAATCAAGGTAGCTATACTACTGATCATATTTTATATATTTACAAATTGGCAGCCGACACTAGATACACAGCCGAAATCACTGCCATTGATAAAGATAATAATATCAGTGAATCAAAATATATTATATTCACTACTTCTAGTGGCTCTCAAAATGGTTCAAATATTGCTATCAGCAATATCAAGCCATTGCAACTAGATACCAATAGAATAAGTGATACTAGTGCCTTACTAAGCTGGTCAAGCAACTATGTAGCCAATAGTACTATTTACTATGGCACCAAAGCTACCAACCTCAATAAAAAAGTAGTGGTCAGTGGCACACCAAAATATGACCACGAAATATTTTTGACCAATCTGACACCAAATACTATATATTACTACAAGATAGTCATAGAAAAAGGTATCTACAATAAAAAAATAGAATCTACTGGACATAGCTTTATGACTCTACCAAAACAGCAAGCTGTCACTATAGTGCCACGAGTGGCTGGTGAAAAAATATATAGCAGCACTCTCGATAGTGACTATGATGGCTACACAGACCAGGAGGAAATCGATCACAAATATAATCCCTATGGCTATGGACGCACTATTTCTGAAATACTCTTGCGTCTCAAAAATCCAGATACACTAGAGTCAAAACAATCTGCCTATCTAAAAAATTGGTTAAAAAATAATTTGGGTAGCTACAGTATCAGCGCTCGAGATTGGGCAGTATTGGTCAATGCCTACACCTACAGTGGCTATTCAGAACAAGCCATCAAACAATCTATACGCTTTGGTGGTAAAACTGTCCATCCTACTATACCTTTTGCCCAGTGGCAAAATAGTCAAGATTATCAAAACTATATAAATCGTTAAAATAAACCAGCCCCGTTAGCCTCCGCCAATTGGCGGATGGCGGACGGGGCTGGTTTTTAAATTTCTTATTATCTAAGAAGTATTAGACTAAGCTAACTTTTACAGCAGCTGGTCCTTTTGGAGTGTCGGTTACTTCAAAAGTAACAGAATCACCTTCGTGCAATTGCTCAAAGGAAACACCACTCAATTCATTGGCGTGAAAAAATAAATCTTTTCCACCATCTTCTGGAGTAATAAAACCGAAATGTTTATCGGTTACTAATTTCTTGATTTTACCTTGCATAATTTTAGAAATAAAGTGAATTAAAGCATAGGTAGCTAGAAATTCGACTATATTTCCGCTAGTGCATGCATAAGCCATTACTTTTGAATTCTTGTGAAGAAACCGCAAAGTAATCACTTGCCCCTGATACTAACATCATTTTAGCCAAGTGTCAATGAAAAACCCAAACAAAAAACAACCACACTTGGTTGCACTTATTGTTGGCCAAAGGCCATCCGAAGCTCCAAATAAAAATAGCCATACTTTCACTCTGTGTCATCCTGCGCTAAAGCTACGGATGACATCCTTCGCACTGCGAAGGATGGTGACCCCACGGGGAATCGAACCCCGATTGCCAATCTGTAGTAATTCTTACCGGCTTGGTGACCCCACGGGGAATCGAACCCCGATTGCCAGGATGAAAACCTGGTGTCCTAACCGTTAGACGATAGGGCCAATAAATACAAGGCAGATTATAACTGAATAGACAATAAAAGTCAACGCTGGTGGCACATAGTGGTATTTTTTGGTATAATGAAAATATGACGGCAACAAATACACAAAGTACCACAACCAACACCTCCACCTTGGCGCCAAAAAATGTCGGTGGCAAAAGCGAGTTGATGGATGCTGGCAAAATACTAAGCGAACTACTACAGATAAAAAAAGGCGACATGGTCGGTGATTTGGGAGCTGGCGGTGGTTTATTTTTACTACAAGCTGCGAGATTGGTCGGCGATCAGGGACAAGTCTATGCTGTCGATGTCGTCAAAAATATTTTATCTGAATTGGATTCCAAAGCTAGGTTGTCTGGTCTTAACAATATAAAAACTGTCTGGAGCAACCTAGAGATTATTGGAGCAACCAAGATAAACAGTGAAACTTTGGACTCTGCTATTTTGGTCAACATCCTCTATCAATCAGAAAAGCATTTTGAAATAATGTCAGAAGCCACTCGTTTACTTAAAGTAAATGGAAAGCTCCTCATCATAGATTGGGCTGAAAATGATTTGTCCTTTGGTCCAGCCAAAGAAAGACTAGCCAAGCCAGAAGAACTGATGAATATAGCCAGCCAACTAAACTTGGAGCTCTTACAACAATTCAAAGCCGGCCCATACCACTTTGGTCTGATATTTGTAAAAAAATAATAAAAGCCTGAGCATCCTCGTAGAGGATGCTTTTATATTTGACTTTATTCTAAGAATTATCTAACATATCTCATATAAATAAATATTATGGATTTAACAAAACTATTTGATTGGTCTTACCTGTTTAGGGCTTATACTTTTGAAACCCTATCTACCCCCTTTCGTATAGCCCTATATGGCTTGTGCGTATTGGTCATCGTGGCAGCTGTCATGTCCCAAAAAAGGCTAGCCAAAAATCCTGGTGCCAAAAAAATATTATACAAAAAAATAATAAGTTTTGGCTGGACTACTGGTATAGTGGGTTTATTGTTTATACTATTTAGAGAGACTAGAGCTATGTACTTGGGCGCTCGCCTATGGCTCTTGCTGTGGAGCTTGGGGCTATTGGCTTGGATTGCTTATATATTATTTTATTATTTTGTCACTGTGCCAAAAATCCAAAAACAAAAAGAAGAGGACGCCGAATTTAACAAATGGTTGCCAAAAGCAAAAAAATAATTGCTTACAAAATATCAATTTTAAAAACAGGCCAATGGTCTGTTTTTATGTCAAAAAAATACTTAGGATCCTTGGGCGAAAAAATAGCTCTCAAATATTATCTGACCAATAATTTTGTCTTGCTGGCCAAAAATTATTTTACTCGCTACGGTGAGCTTGATTTGATTATGAGTAAAGATAATATTTATTATGCTATCGAAGTAAAAACCAGAACAAATCATAAATATGGCTTTGCCGAAGAAATGATCAATAACAATAAAATTGATAAGATGCATAAAACTGCTTATTTATTCGCACCCCAAGCTGATTGGCACCTAGAAATAATAGTCATTGATATGTATGGTAAACAGGCTAAAATACAAAGGTTTGCCATATATGACTATTGACTAATCGGTCAAAATACCGTAGAATATGTTTGTTAAGCTAGTTTAGATGATAAACTAGCTTATTTTTATAAGTTAAATCTCAATCATGTCGATTAACAACACAATGTTGGCCGCTATCAAGCAGGTTTGCCAAGAAAAAAACCTGTCCACTGAAGCAGTCATCGGTGCCATCGAAGCAGCTTTAGCTGCCGCCTATCGCAAGGAATATGGCACACCTAATCAAAATATAAAAGTAGTCTTCAATGCCGACAATGGTCAAACGGCAGTTTTTGATGTCAAAACTGTTGTAGAAAATGTTGACCTCGAGGCCCAAGAAAAAGAACTAGAAGAAATGCATGCTCGCCGAGAAGCTGGCGAAGAAATCAGTGAAGAAGAAATGATTAAAAAATTTAATCCTCGTGCTGAGATCATGATTTCTGAAGCCCAAGCTATCAACAGTGATTACAAAATTGGCGATGTCATAGAAACCAAACTACCAGTACCAGAAGAGTATGGTCGTATGGCTGCTCAAACTGCCAAACAAGTGATTATCCAGCGCTTACGCGAAGCTGAAAGAGACCATATCTTTAGTGAATACAAAGATAAAGAGGGTCAGCTTACTTTGGGTACTATCCAAAGACGAGAAGGTCGTCGCTTCATTGTCGATCTTGGACAAGCTAGTGGCATCCTAGCTCCTGAGGAACAAATTCGTAGCGAGGGCTACAATATCGGCACTCGTCTAAATTTTTATATCTCCTCTGTGCGCATGGCTAGCAAAGGACCAGAAATTATACTTTCTCGTACTCACCCAGAAATAGTCAAAGAACAATTTGCTACTGAGGTGCCAGAAATTGCTGCTGGAACAGTAGAGATAAAATCTATTGCCCGAGAAGCTGGTGCGCGTACAAAAATTGCTGTCTTTTCCTCTGAAGAATATATCGATCCTA